>DATMXP010000007.1:300000-460946 GCA_035561515.1 Terriglobales bacterium
GGTCATCGGCAACTGAATTTCATCCCATATGTAGCTGAAGTTCTGGGTGTAGTTGTAGACGGGCGTACCAAAGATTTGCGAGTTGCTGAATTGCACAATGCGTCCGGTGGCCTGGTCAGCGGAAATCCAATTTCCGATCTCAAGCATGCGTGTGTAGAAGAACCCGACGTCGATCACATCACCGCCGATCTTGTTGATTTCAATTCGGTCACCCACGGAGTAAATGTGGCCGACGAAGATCGCAACACGTGCAGCAATGCTCAGCAAAGGCTCACGCAGGGCAACCGCAAGCCCGGCGCCAAGGATTCCGAAGAAGGTGCTCTTGTTCTCTATCAGTCGCGCCCAGAGCACCGCAATCGCCGCAGCCCCTAGAACGAGAACAGCCGTATTCAGGTACTGGTGACGGCGGTACCGTTCCTTCCGGTCCTCAATCCTGTCGATCATCTGATCCCCGGCGTACTTCGCTACAAACGCGAGTACCACGACGGCGACCGAGCCCAGGATTGCATACGGATACGGTAGATGACCCATGCAATGTGGGATGCGCCGCACCAGCGCAAGGAAGTAGGGGTATCGGGTCAGAACGATGCAGCGAAGTGCAAAAGATCGTGTTCCGATGGAACTGGAGTCGCTCCGGGCCGGGAAGCGACCCACGATGCTACCCGGTTTGCGAACTCGTTGATAACGTCGAGAGATGCACCCTTTCGAAGCTGGTGCGCCATGGCGGCGGCGAAAGCATCCCCGGACCCGACGGTATCTATAACACCAACCCGGAATCCAGGATGTTCCGATGCACCATCCCTTGTCACCAGCCAACTGCCATGAGCCCCGCGAGTCAAGCAAACGAGTTCCAGTCCGAACTGTTCCAGCAGCAGTCGGCAGTCAGTCACCGGATCGTCAGTCGCAGGTAACCCGAGTGTCTGAAGTACGACAGGTAGCTCATTGTTGTTCAGCTTGGCGACGGTCGCGAGGGCAAAGCCGGTCTTGAGGACGGTCGGACTGAAGAACGCCTGGCGGAGATTGGTGTCGAAGATGCGGAGACAGCCTTCCCGTGACGCACGCAAAAACCGTTCCGTCGTATCCCGGGATACCTGGTTCCTTTGTGCCAAGGAGCCAAAACAAATTACGTCAACCTGTCGTGCGAGTTGTTCCAGGTCTTTATTCCACGTAAGGAAGTCCCACGCGATCTGTTTTGCAATTTCGAAGCTTGGCTGCCCGTGCTCATCGAGCGAGACTTGCACCGTCGAGGAGGGATGGTCGTCGTCAACTTGAATGTAATTGGTATCCAGGCCCAGTTGATCGCAGTACGCGATGGCCTCGCGCCCAAGTTCGTCATCACCCACGGCGCTGACGATAATTCCACGATTTCCAAACAGGCTGCTGATATAGGCAAAATTGCTCGGGGCGCCACCGAGTTGCTTGCCTCCGGGCAGGAGATCCCAGGTCAACTCTCCGATTCCAACCACCAGCGGCGCTCGTTCGGTTTTACCGCTGGACACACCGCACCACCATACAGGTAATGTCGTCGTGCTGAGGAGCCGTGGCAACGAAGGCCTCAATGTTCGTCATCAGGTGTCGAATTGCTTCCTGGGCGCTGGTATTGGGAACCATCTGGAGTACTTTAATCAGGAGTTCTTCACCAAATTCCTGCCCGGCGACGTTCTGTGCCTCTACCACTCCATCGGTATAGATCGCTAGCGTGTCATTTGGTTCGAGGTGAATGCGCCCGGACTGGTACTGCGCATCCGCAAGTATTCCAAGCGGAACGCCTCCTTCGTTGAGTTGCTCCACCCTTGATCCGCGCAACAGCAGGGGAGGGTTGTGTCCCGCGTTCACATACGAGAGAGAGCACGTCGCTGAGTCGTATTCAGCCAGGAACGCAGTTGTGAAGCGCGTGCCCTGGATGCTGTGATCGCAAGCGTAACGGTTCAGTCCCGTGACGAGATCGAGCAGCGACGGAGAAGCAGCAGAGAGTGTTTTCAAACTGGCCTGAAATGTCGCCATCAGCAGCGCGGCGGGCATACTTTTTCCGGCAACGTCGGCGATAGCGATCAAGTATTTGCCGGATTCTGATCGCGGAACCACGTCATAGTAATCCCCGGCAACTGTGTTCGCAGGTCGCGTGAAGAAAGCGATGTCCAGTCCGGGAACGTCCGGCGGCGTGTCGGGCACCAGCCAGTGCTGAATCTCGCGTGCGATCTCCAGATCGCGTTTCATCGTTACGCGATCGGCGGTCTCCAGAATCAGAATCATCAGGATGATCAATCCCCCAATCACCCGAATCCCTTCATTGGAACCGCTCACTCCGCCGTCGGTATTCACCTGCACCACGGGCACGATCAGAAGCAGAAGGCCGATCAGTAGTAGCACCCGCTTCGCCGGGGATAGTTTCATCAGGATGGCCCAGAAGAATTCCCGCGCCGTGTACCACCAGTTGTTGCGGGGAATCACATCGGGCCGTCGTGCGTCCACCTCTTTCGAGTAGAGGCGGTAGCCGGTTCGCGCTTCCGTTTGGAACTGGGACCATAGTTGCTGCAGTTCCAGTCCTTCGGTTACACGGTGCCAGAATCCACGCACGCGCTGAAACAAATCTTTGCGCGGGGGCGGTGGGGAAGGCTGCGCGAAGCCGGGTTGCGTTGTTGCCATCGACCAATTATAGGCACGGGAATTACACAAGTAACAAAGAAGAAATCAGAAACAATCGAAACTCGCCACAATAGAGCGGGTTCAAACCGTCAGCACAGATGGGTTAAGTGCTGAGGGTTTCCAACATGAAGAAGCTTTTCACTGGAGCATTGCTTTCTGCCTTTCTGCTGTCTGGTGTGGCGGCATTTGCTGAACATCGAAACGTACGCGAGGTGCGGCATGACCGCCGTGAAATCCGCCGCGATGTTCGCGACTTGCGTGGCGACCGACGCGACTTCCGCCGTGACGCTCGCGATCTGAGAGCCGACCGCTTTGAGTATGCGCGCGACCGCCGGACGGGCAACTACGGCGACCTGCGACATGATCGCCGCGAGATTCGCCAGGACAAGCGTGAACTTCGTGGAGATCGCCGTGACATTCGGCAGGATCGGCGAGAGATACGCGGCGACCGCCGCGAGCTGTGGCGTGACCGGCAATAGTGGAGTCAAGAAGAAAGGCCTCCGGCGAACCGGAGGCCTTCGTGTTTTACACGCTTACTGGCAGCCCGTGAAGCCGAGCACAGGAGCGTTGGTGGTAGTGCCTGCGGTAACCGCCAGCGGCGCCGCACTCTTCTGCTCAGAGGGAGTGCAGTTCACCGTGTTACCCGAGTTCGGAACGAAGGCAAGCGCATCCAGCAGGTAGGTGGTTGCGCCTGCTGCCTGCGTATAGGTAGTGCCGGCTGTCGCGAACGCACCGATATTCGGATTCAGCGCTGGTACCTGGATGGTGTACGAAACACACTGAGTATTCGCGGGGCACGCGGCATCGGTCTTCGTGGCGAGGCTCAACGTCGCCGATGAAGTGGCCGCCTGCGGTATGGTCACGCTCACGTTGCTTCCGCCGACCGAAACCGTCTGCAATGCAGCCAGGCTGATGTCAGCCGACGTTCCGGCATTGGCAGCGTTCTGCGTGGTTACCTGGCCGGTGATGGTCGCCGGACCAGTACTCGTTCCGGTTTGCGCAATCAGCGGCATGTTGCCAACATTGTTTCCAGGCTGTACGCCGGTGGTTACTGTCGCTGCATAAGCGACACCCTGTCCGTCGATCGCTGTTGCAACCACGTAATAGGTACCGGCCGCAACAGGACAGAAGACGAATCCACCTGTGCCGTCGGGAACGGTTTCCATGATCACTCGTGCGATTCCGTCCGTGCCAACCTGTTCGAGTGCGACCACAACCTTGCCGCCAGAGATCGCCGCCTGGCTGGTTGCGTTGATGATCTTACCTTTAATGCTGGATGCGTCCAGGCTGACCTGTCCCGCATGGAGCACCGGTTTCAAACGATATTGTCCATTGCCCTGAATAACGATCGAGGCGCAGGCATTGAAGTCGATATTCAGGTCACGCGAGGACCCGCCTTCCACCGTGAATTGCCCACCTGCGATTTGGCCAGCAGGAATCTTGATGCCGGTCTGAGATTCACTGGAAAGGTTGAGAGTGTGTTTGCTGCCGTCGCTGCCGAGCACTACGCAGTTCGCAGCATTGTTGTTGCACTTGTTATTAGGGACCTGGTTCGCTTTGCTGTTATCCAGCAGGATCACGCGGATTTGCTGGTAAGAACCGGCTTGAATCTGAATATTGGAGCCGAGGCTGGCCAGCAGGCATGAGGTATTCGCCGTTCCCAGCAAGTCGATTTGCGTTGGAGTCAGGTTCGGCGTTAGGTCGATCCAGCCAGAATCGTTGGCGCCGGCTGTTGAGCTCTGGTGGATTTTAACGTCGGCAATCGTGACATACACATTGCTGTACGGACCCTGCGGTGCCATACAGGTTGCCGGATCGCTGATTGAGAGACTGACTGTTCCCGTAGTTGCGTTGCGCGATGAACTTCCACCACCACTACATGCTGTGAAGATGCTTAAACCCAGGAGAGCAAGGACTGCCGCGAGCACAAAGGCTGTCCGAAAACGCATGAAATACCTCCAAAAACTAACATTGGATTACCGTGCTGTTCGGACGAGGGGGCGCATATTGCGGTAAGAGAATTCTAGCAGCTTCTACTCTGAACGGCAGTTACACAAGTGCATGTCATAGCTATGGAGTGAACATTCAATAGCGCCGATTTCTGCCTTTTCGAGGGAACTTGTAAGAAATATATGGGGAAGAACCGTGTCGCCTAAGGAGGGCAAAATTATGGCGCGCCCTGAGAGATTCGAACTCCCGACCTTCTGATTCGTAGTCAGACGCTCTATCCAGCTGAGCTAAGGGCGCGCTGTGTTTCGATTATAGCAAAGCACCTTTTGAGGAAAGCGTTGTTGGACAACATCACTGAGGAAAACCGCCGCAAATGCAATCGGGGCGCCCCTTAAACTCTCTGGCCGAAAGTCTTCTGGGGAGCGCCCCGTTTGCGCGCCACTTCGTCTGCGGTTATCTATTGCATCCCCTATGCCAACTCGTAGCCGTTGAAAATAAAGGACATTCACCCGATGCAGGTAAAAAATGGCAGGTAGGAAATTCCATGCCCGGGAAATACTTACGAGCGACTGCCGAATCAGGCGAGTTGAAGGCGCTCTTTCAGGTCGACACCGGCACGGCGCAACAAAGCGGCCACCGTATCTTCCTTCATTCGCGAAGCGTCGAATTCCACGCGGACGGTGTTCTCCTTTTCGTTGAACTTCACACTCCGGATACCGTAAACCTCGCGCATTGTATCGATTGCACGCAACTCATCGGCTCCAGGCTGCTGCCCATATCGGAAAACCACGTCTAATGAGGTCATTGCTAGCTCCCGCTCAGTTTCCTGTAATAGTTCGCTCGTCTAAGAATCTAATATAGCTTGAGCGACATCAGCAACTTAGAGGCACTGTAAGGTTTCACATCCTGCTACGTCAGCAGGTGTGAAAGGCAGACTCGATGGAACACAATCACACAAACCTACCGATTCTCACTCCCAAGGCGACAGGCGAAATCGACCCCGTATGCGGGATGACCGTAGACCCCGCCAAGGCTCGCGGTACGGCCGAATACAAAGGGAAGACCTACTACTTCTGTTGCCCCGGATGCGTAACAAAGTTCAACGCTGACCCCGAGAAGTACTTGAAAGGTGCTTCAGCTCCCGCAATGGTCATGCTGGGGTCCATCGGAGCTGCACAGACGAAAACCGTCACCGATCCCGTTTGCGGCATGAAGATCGACCCGGCGAAAGCGGCGGGGAAGTACACCTACAAGGACCAGACCTATCACTTCTGCAATCCGAGTTGCGAGACGAAGTTCAAGGCCGATCCTGAACGTTACCTGAATCCTCAGAAAGCGACGCCTGCTCCTCCTGCTCCGAATGGGACAAAGTACATCTGCCCGATGGACCCGGAAGTGATCTCCGATAAGCCAGGCGCATGTCCCAAGTGCGGCATGGCTCTTGAGCCTGAGCTCTCGTTCGCTCCGGCGCAGACGAAGTGGACATGCCCGATGCATCCCGAGATTATCCGCGACGAACCCGGCGCCTGTCCGAAGTGCGGCATGGCTCTCGAGCCGATGACGGTTTCCGCCGAGGAAGAGAACCCCGAGTTGCGCGACATGAGTCGGCGCTTCTGGATTGGGCTGGTACTTTCTCTTCCGCTCGCCCTCATGATGTTCCCTGGTGTCTGGCATCGGATTCCACACCAGGTCATGCCCTGGATTGAGTTTGCGCTTGCCAGCCCTGTCGTCCTCTGGGCGGGATTGCCATTCTTCCACCGCTTCTGGTCGTCGCTGGTGAATCGCAGTCCGAACATGTTCACCCTGATCGGACTCGGTGTCGGTGCAGCCTATGGCTACAGTGTGGTAGCGACGGTTGCGCCGGGTATTTTTCCTGAGTCACTGCGAGTTGCGCACGGACATCCCGCGGTCTATTACGAATCGGCCGCCGTCATCGTTGTTCTTGTGCTACTCGGGCAGGTGCTTGAACTGAAAGCGCGCAGTCGCACCAGCGCGGCGATTAAAGCTCTACTTGACCTCTCGCCAAAGATGGCGCGTCGCATCGAAGCCGACGGAACGGAGAAAGACGTCGCGCTCGACCAGGTGCATCCCGGAGACCGTCTTCGCATTCGACCTGGCGAGAAGGTTCCCGTCGATGGCGTTGTAGAAGACGGCACCAGTTCGATCGACGAATCCATGATCACCGGCGAATCGTTTCCGGTCGAAAAGAAGAAAGGCGACCGCGTGATTGGCGCGACGGTGAACAGCACCGGGTCGTTGATCATGAAAGCCGAACGCGTCGGCGCGGAAACCATGTTGGCGCAGATCGTAAAAATGGTCGCCGAAGCGCAACGCAGTCGTGCGCCAATCCAGAGACTCGCCGACAAAGTCTCTGCCGTATTCGTTCCGACCGTAGTTACCATCTCGATCGTCACGTTCTTTGTCTGGCTGTTCGTCGGCCCTGAGCCTCGCCTTGCGCACGCAATCGTCAACGCCGTCGCTGTGCTCATCATCGCCTGCCCATGTGCCTTGGGACTCGCCACCCCGATCGCGATCATGGTCGGGAGCGGACGCGGCGCTCAAGCCGGCGTACTCATCAAGAACGCCGAAGCCCTCGAAATCATGCAGAAGGTCGACACCATCGTCGTCGACAAGACCGGTACGCTCACAGAAGGGAAGCCTTCGCTGGAGAGCGTTGTCGCTTCCGGCATCTCTGAAACCGACCTCGTACGGCTGGCGGCAAGCGTCGAGCGCGGAAGCGAACACCCTCTGGCAGCGGCGATAGTCCGCGCGGCGGAAGCAAACGGCATCGCTCTCGCCAATGCCGACAAATTCCGTTATGCCACGGGCATGGGTGTTGCCGGACAGGTTGATGGCCGCAATGTCGCCGTCGGAACGCCTGCTCTCTTAAATCAGTCGGGAATTCAAATCGAGAACGCAAGCATGAACCGTGCCGACCAACTTCGGGCCGAAGGCCAAACGGTGGTATTCGTTGCCGTCGACGGACGCTTTGCCGGCCTGCTCGGTATCGCCGATCCGGTTAAACAATCGACCGCCGAAGCGATCCGCGGACTGCACAGTGAAGGCATTCGAGTGGTAATGCTCACCGGTGACAACCGCACCACAGCCAGCACAGTCGCAAAGAGGTTGGGTATCGACCAGTTCGAAGCCGAAGTTCTCCCGAATCAGAAAGCTGAACTTGTGAAGAAACTTCAGCAACAGGGACACGTGGTCGCGATGGCTGGAGACGGCATCAACGACGCGCCTGCACTCGCGCAGGCAAATGTCGGCGTCGCCATGGGTACTGGCACCGACGTTGCCATGGAAAGCGGCGGCATCACCCTCGTCAAAGGTGACCTCCGCGGCATCTTGCGCGCCCGCCGCCTCTCGCAGGCCACCATGCGCAACATCAAGCAGAACCTGTTCTTCGCGTTTATCTATAACTCGCTGGGTGTGCCGATCGCGGCGGGCATCTTGTATCCGTTCTTCGGATGGCTGCTCAGTCCGATCCTCGCGGCAGCGGCCATGAGCTTCAGTTCGGTCTCGGTGATTACAAATTCACTGCGATTGAGGAAAGTAGAACTCTAGGAAGGATCTGGCTCCTGGTAAAGGCCAGGAGCCAAGGTCTCTACAGACTCGTCAGATACTGCACAATCTCCGGACTCGTCCAGTCCACCGCGCCGATAAACTTCCGCCGCAAAATGCCTTTGCGGTCGATTACGAACGTCTCGGGAAACTTATAGGTCCCGTAGAGCGCATTCGATTTGCCGTCCGGATCCCGGACCGTCAGTAGGTCGACGTTGTGATCCTTGAGGAACTTCTTGTAGGCCGCTCCGTCCACGTCGGTGCTCACGGCCAGAACAACAACGTCCTTGTCCTTTACGCGTCGCTGCAATTCCACCAGCGACGGCATCTCTTCCACGCAAGGCGGGCACCAGGTCGCCCAGAAGTTCAGTACGACAATCTTCCCCTGCAAGTCGTGCAAAGCGACTTTTCGGTCAGAATCCTGGACAACGAAATCGGGCGCGGGGTTACCAATACGCGTTGGTTTGGTGCCGCTGTAACAACCGAACAGGCTTAACAGCAAGGTAATCGTTAGGATTGAGCGGATCACGCTTTTATAATAATGCTACTCACCATGGCCGCCAACTCACTTGGGGACAAGGAGCGACCAAAGCCGATCGTTTCGGTCATCGTGCCCGCACGAAACGAGGAAGTGTGTCTCGGCGAGTGCCTCACCTCGCTGCTCTACCAGCACGGCATTGATTTCGAGATCATCGTGGTGGACGACCACTCCACCGACAAAACCAGACAGATAGCCGAGTCGTACGTCGGAGTGCAGGTCATTCAAGCTGATCCTCTCCCCACTGGATGGACGGGGAAGAACAACGCCGCCCACTGTGGCGCGAAAGTCGCAAAGGGAGACTGGCTTCTATTTACCGATGCGGATACCGTCCACCGCCGTGGGTCCTTGCGGCACGCCGTGAGGGAAGCCGAGGAGCATGATGCCGACCTGCTCTCCTATTCGCCGAAGCAGGACGTGGTGACGTTCTGGGAACGCGCTCTGATGCCGGTCGTCTTCGCCGAACTTCGTAATCAATACCCGCCGGAGAAAGTTCGCGACCCCATGTCCCCCATCGTGGCCGCCAATGGGCAGTACCTGCTCATAAGTCGCGAGGCCTACAACGCCGTTGGAGGTCACGCCGGTGTTGCTGATCGTTTGCTGGAAGATGTGGAACTCGCGCGCAAGGTGAAGGAAGCCGGTGCGATCGTGCGCTTCCGTTACGGCCGCGATGCGGTAAAGACCCGGATGTATCGCAGCCGTCGGCAGATGTTTGAAGGGTGGACGAAGAATCTTGCTTTATTGTTTCCCGCCACGCTCAAGCTTGCGTTGCTTCGGGCCGGTGAATTTCTCGTTTTCCTGACGGGAGTCGGTGTCACGGTCTTCAGCTTCTACCGTTACTCGCTACACCTCTTCCTCATCGGCCTTGCTATCGGAGTGCCTTCGGCATTGAACTTCTTCCTTCGGATTCGTCGGGCGCACTTCGGTTGGATCAATTCCATCCTGGCAACCGCCGGGCTGCCCATGTTTGTGTTACTTTTGCTGCGGTCGCGGAATCAGTACATGCAGAACGATGTAGTCTGGAAGGGACGCCATTACGCTCCCGTGCCGCGGGCCAAAACCCCGCCACGTGAAGAGCCTGTCACTGCGAAATGAGCCAATACGTCTATCTCACGCGGAAATGTGAGTTTTCCGCCTCGCATTACTATCACAACCCGGAATTTTCAGCCGAAGAGAACCGCCGCATCTTTGGCAAGTGCAGCAACCTGAATGGCCATGGCCATAACTACACCCTGGAACTGACCGTGAAAGGGGAAGTCGATCCGAAATCCGGATTCGTCATCAACCTCGTGGACTTAAAGGAAATCTTGAACCGTGAGGTTCTGGATGTCTTTGATCACCGTCACCTGAATAGAGAAGTCTCCGAGTTTGCCACCCGGATTCCCACATCGGAAAATATCGCCATCTCCATTTGGAATCGCGTTGAGCCGAAGTTAAAAAGTCTGAGTGCAACGATCTATCGCGTCCGCCTGTACGAGACGCCCGACCTGTTTGTCGACTTCTACGGTGAACCATGAAGGTGTACTTGAACCGCCGTTACATGTTCTCCGCTTCGCACCGGTTGCATAGCCATACGTTCTCCGAGGCACAGAACCGTGACCTCTACGGCAAATGCAATAATCCGCACGGACACGGGCATAACTACACCATCGAGGTCTCCGTGAGTGGGCAGGTGGATCCGAAAACAGGTATGGTCTGCAATCTGGTCGACATCGACGAATGTGTGAAAGCGCAGGTTTTGGAACGCTACGACCACATGAACCTGAACCTTTTACCGGAGTTCAAGGAACTGGTGCCCACAACCGAGAATCTCTGCGTAAAGATCTACGAAATTTTGAAACGTGAATTCCATGCCGCTCATCTTGAAAAAGTAAGAATCGAAGAAACCATGATGAATTCCTTCGAATACGCGGGCGGCACAGAACCGCGTGGCTGATCGGAAGGGAACTGATGTCCAAGAATATCGTTGAACCTGTGGCGCTGACCGACGCCTCCTTCTCAGAACTCGTACATGAAATGATTGCCCGCCTGGGCGAAGATCCCTCGCGGGAAGGGCTGCGCCGGACTCCCGAACGAGTCGAGAAGGCGTACCAGCACCTTACCAAAGGGTATGGCGAAGATCCTGAGCACCTCTTGAAGAGCGCCCTGTTCACCGTAAATTACGACGAAATGGTGATCGTGAAGGACATCGAGATGTTCTCATTGTGCGAACACCATATGTTGCCGTTCTTCGGCAAAGTGCACGTGGCGTACATCCCGAACGGGAAGGTGATCGGCCTCAGCAAATTGCCACGCCTGGTTGAAATCTTCGCCCGCCGCCTGCAGGTTCAGGAGCGTTTGACGACGCAGATCGCAGAAACCCTGATGAAAGTCGTCCAACCGCAGGGAGTTGGAGTAGTGGTTGAAGCGCGCCATCTCTGCATGATGATGCGGGGAATCGAAAAACAGCACTCTGCAACCGTTACTTCCGCGATGTTCGGCTGCTTCCGCGATGAGAAAGAGACTCGGGAAGAGTTCTTGTCGCTCATTCGAAACCGTATTGGCAATGGCAGCTAGATTTCAACTGGAACTTTAACCCGGTTTGCGGACCGGGTTTTTCTTTGCTTGTATACTTTGGGCCGTGACAATGAACGGCAAAGTTGCAGTCATCACGGGTGGATCGCGCGGCATTGGTTTTGCCATCGCGCAGGCGCTCGTCGGTGAACACTGTTCGGTAGTGATCACTTCGCGCTCGGCCGCGCAGCTCCAGGTAATCGCTAAAACTTTTCAGGCAAGCGATACGACGGTTCTGCCGTGTGAGTGCGACGTTCGGAACGAGAGTCACGTCAAGCGATTGTTTGCGCTCGTCCGTAAGAAATTCGGTGCTCTCGATTTTCTGGTGAACAATGCGGCGATTTACGGACCCGCCAAGCCGCTGGCTGAAGTATCACTTGAAGGTTGGCGCGAGACCCTGGATATCAATCTCACTGGAATGTTCCTCTGCACCAAATACGCGCTGCCGCTCATGAAGGCAGGCTCAGTCATCGTCAACAACCTGTCCGTCGCAGCCTATCAAGTTTTTCAAAACTCAGCGGCCTATATCGCCAGCAAGCAAGGAGCGCTCGGGCTGACGAATGCCACCCGCGAGGAAGTTCGCGAACGCGGCATCCGCGTTGTAGCGCTTGTGCCCGGCGCAACCGACACCGATATGTGGAACCAGTTCTGGCCGGGCGCACCGCGCGAGAAGATGATGTCGCCCGATGATGTGGCAAACGTCGTCGTCAACGCCCTCAAAATGCCGAAAGGCACTTCCGTCGACGAAATCCGGATCATGCCGGCAAGCGGGAAGCTTTAGCGATAGAAATAGCGATAGCGTCGCGGTCGCGTGGGGAACAGCTTAATCAGCGCAATGCCGGAAACGAACCCGCCGACGTGCGCCCAGAAAGCGATTCCGCCGCCGCCGCGCTGGCTGGCCTGAACAATCGAGGATGCGGCGCCGCTCAGGAACTGGCCAACGAACCAGAATCCCAAAACAACCCACGCGGGAAGCCAAACGAAGAAGACGAAGAAGAAGGGAACCAGCGTAAGCACGCGCGCGGATGGGTAAAGAATGAAGTACGCGCCCATGACGCCGGCGATGGCGCCGCTCGCGCCAACGCTTGGCACATTTGAGTTCGGGTTCATGACGATGTGCAGGAACGCCGCGCCAAGGCCGGTCAGCAGATAGAACAACAGGTAGCGGAAGTGGCCGAGATAGTCTTCGATGTTGTCGCCGAAGATATAAAGGCCCCACATGTTAAAGATCAGGTGCAGCCAACCGCCGTGAAGGAACATCGAGGTCAGCACGGGAACGAAGGCGGTTGTTGCTGTTGCGCCGCGAGTGCCATGCAGAAATTCCGTCACCTGCAGCGGACGCATTCCAAAGACGCTGTTGATCGCATTCAGGTCGGTTGTAATCGCAAACAGGAACACGAAGATATTCAACGCCAGTAGAAAGAAGTTGATATATGGCGTGGTGTAACGCGGCGCGTCGTCGCGAATCGGTATCATCGTCGGGCCTGAGTGCTTGCGAACAGGCGTTCAGATGAGACTGATGCCGTTCGAGTTCCCCAAAATTTGACCAAAGGCGCCATGACCGTCCACGATAGCAACGGCATGAACGGAGTCATTGTCATAAACAAACCCGCCGGGCTGACCTCGCACGACGTGGTCAATCGTGTCCGCCGGATCAGCGGCGAGAAGTCTGTCGGACATCTCGGAACGCTCGATCCGATGGCGACTGGAGTGTTGCCACTTGTTGCTGGACGAATGACTCGCCTTGCTCAGTTTTATACCACGTCGAATAAGTGCTACGAGGGCGAAATACGTTTCGGATTTTCCACCGATACGTACGACGCCGAAGGCGAACCCAGCAGCGACTCGTGCAGCGTGAACCTGAGCCTCGACGAAATTCGCAAGGCGGCCAAATTCTTCGTCGGCCGAATCGAGCAAATGCCGCCGCCGTTCTCGGCAAAAAAGATCCAGGGCGTTCCGGCTTACAAACTGGCCCGCAAAAACCGCGACGTCGAACTCAAGGCTGTCGAGGTCGAAGTCCGCGAATTCGAGATCACGACTTTCGAGGGTGACCGCGCTCGATTCACGTCCGATGTTTCCTCGGGGACCTACATCCGTTCGCTTGCCCACGACCTTGGCCGGAAACTCGGCTGCGGTGCGCACCTGTCCGCACTATGCCGCACCCGCAGCGGCGAGTTCGGATTGGAGGACGCCATTACCCTCGAGGCACTGGAGCAGGCCGCTGCCGATGAGACTTTTGCCAGTTTGCTAGTCCATCCGCGTCGGCTGTTGCCGAACTTCCCATGCGTCACCGCCGACGAGGAGAACGTCGCCCGGATCAGCAACGGGCGCTCGGTCAATCTGCCCGACATGTCGAAAGCGAAACTCGTGAAAGTATTCGCCGGCCAGTCTGACCTCATCGCCATTGCATCAAGGGTGGCTGGCACGCTGTTCCACCCGAAGGTAGTCCTGATGCACTTGCAATAACCCCCTCCCCCATGCCTTCAATGGAATCAACAACATAGGTGAAGGGATCTCTCCATTCGCGTTGCAAACAAACGTACTTAGATCAAAAGATCACAGAATTTGTCACTCCCGCGATGATGCGGGACCGAATTCCGTCCCTAGCTCAAGTCTAGCGAAATCAGGTGGGGTACTATGCCAACGATCTGACATTTATATTTGCCGTCGATTGAGGAATTTGCGCTGATTTAGCGGCCCAGACCCACTTGACATGATTTTTCCGCGGAGGACTTTTGCGTAAAATCTTGTGGTTTGTATTCCTGTTTTGGGCCTGCTCGTTGGTTGCCGAGACGAAGCCGACGACCATCGGATTCGAACTCATCGACAACCGAATCTTCGTCGACGTCAAGCTGAACGGCAAGGGTCCATACAGGATGATCTTCGACACGGGAGCCGTCGCAGGACTGGCGACGAACACCGCCCAGGCAGCCGGACTTGCTGTACAAAGCTCGGACGCCGATGTGGTCGGAGTCGGCGAGCAGAAGGTCCAGATGGGGCGGACGATGGTGGATCGCCTTGAGTTCGGGCCGGTCGTGCTTGAGAAGCAGGAGTTCCTGGTGGTTCCGATGGACGACTCGGCGCAGGTGTTTGGCACGAAGCCGATGGAAGGAATCATCGGGCAGCCTGTGTTCGAAAAATGGGTGGTGGCCATCGACTACGACGCGAAGACGCTGACGTTCACCCGGCCCGAGTTGTACCGGGCAAATCCGAAGGCGATCGCCATTCCGTTCACGCGTCCGGACCAGATACCGCTGGTCGAGGCGGAACTGGACGGAATCACGGGCACGTGGGGAGTGGATACCGGTGCGAGAACAGCACTTATAGTCGCCAATAAGTTCGGCGATTCCAACAAGCTAAGGGAGAAATATAAGGCGCAACTGGAAGGTATTACCGGCTGGGGATTAGGCGGCCCGGTGCGTTCGCTGTTAGCTCGCGCAAAGAGCTTCAAGATAGGTACGGCGGAGGTGAACGACATCATCATCCGGCTCTCGACACAGAAAGCAGGCGCACTCGCGAGCGCGAGTTACGCCGGACTGATCGGCCCCGACGTGCTTCGTCAATTCAAGGTCACCTTCGATTACAGCCGCAGCACCATGTACCTGGAGCCGGGCAAGTCGTATGGTATGCGCGACTCGTTCGACCGCAGCGGCATGTGGATGGGCCAGACCGGCGATTACTTCGAAGTCCTGGACGTGATTCCGTCCGGACCCGCCGACGAGTCAGGCATCAAGAAGGGCGACCGAATCACGGTAATCGATGGCGTGCCGACGTCAAAGTTATTGCTGCCGGCCGCGAGAGACCGGATGCGCAAGCTGGCGCCGGGAACGAAAGTTACAGTGAAGATCAAGTCCGGGCAGACAAGCCGAGAGGTAATCCTGGTACTTCGTGATTTAGTTTAGGTCGCACTTATTGTGCGGCCTCTATCTGGGGTGTGCCCAAATCCAGGATCTTCTTCCGCAACCCCTCGACCCAGCCGACCTGAAATTCAGGATGAACTGTCCGGGCTGAATGCAACGCGCGCTCGTATGCTGAGCGGGCTTCCTCATTGCGGTTCAGCGCGATCAGTACATCGCCCAGAACGGCATCCGACTCTACAGCATTCGGTGACAGTTCCACCGCACTTTGAGCTTCGACCAGAGCTTGTTCAGGATCGCCTTGGGCCAGCAAGTCCCATGCTTTCTGCCGATGCCCAATGGACGCAGCGGCTGGGATCTCGAAGTGTCCGTCAAAGACGAAAACACCGTTCTGAATTACGCTGGTCGGCTTGATCGTCTTGAACTGCTCGTAAGGATTCAGTTCGCCGGGGCCGAACTCGAATCCAGAAAGATTCGCGGCGCTGATCAGAATGGTGCCGTCAATCATCGCAGGTGTGTCGTAGAACTTTTCGTTTACCCACATGGCATCGGGCGTAGGCAACGGCTTGCACGGGATTCCGTAATAGCTGGTGTCGATAACGCCTTCGGCAAAATACACGAACCAGCATTGCTTGATGCCGCGAGCGTCCAGGTACCGCTTGGTGGCTTTGAGTTGATGCGCCCAATCGCTGTTGGAATCGCTCAGCAGCCACCATGCGTTCTTTTGTCCGCCCCACGCTTCATTGACATACGAAATGTAACTATCGGGGAATGCTCGCAGTGAAGTCACAACCTGGAACAAGATAAGCGCGGCGAACACGTAAGCCCAGCGACGATGCAGCTTTACCAGCGTCACGGCTGCGCCTCCGATCAGGACGCCGAGGAATGCATAAATTGGCAGGATGTGCCGTACGCCAATATTCATTGGGGAACTCATCGCCACCGCGAGGTACAGCACGACCGGAACGGTGAGAAAGAGGATCTCCCGCCAGCGTGTGAGTTTCCGGCTGGCGATGGCCCATATCGCGATCGCCACCAGAATCAGGAATGCCAGGGTGGACTTTATGACGATGGCGGCAGGGAAGTAAAACCACACGCCATGCGGATACGTTTTGCCAAGCACGAAGCTTCGATAGAAGTCGCCGGTCATGCGCACATCAGCCAACCCATACAGATACGACTCCGGCAGCAAGTGGAACCGGGCCATCGTCGTCAGTACCTTTGCTTCATTCGGACGCGAAAGCTGGGCGATGTATTGCGCCGAGGGCGGGTTTAGTTGCAGTCCCGCGGGGCGGGCGGCGTACCGGAATCCATAGAACGCCCACAGAATCGCAAGCGCCACGACGGCAACTATCGCGAGTGCACCAACGTAATAAAGGACTCCCAGTCGCCGTTCTTCGGTCTCGGAAGCTGAACCCTTGCGGCTCAAGAAGTAGTCGCAGATCGCAAGAACCAGAAGGATCGGAAACACCAGTACGCCGGTGTGCTTGGCCGAGAGCGCGACTCCGGCAACCAATCCGACCAGCACCAATCGCCATATCGAAGGACGCTTCACGTACCGGTAAAACGTATAGACGCTCGCAAAGAGGAAGCAGGTCAGCGCGGTGTCGGTGGTAACGAAGGCTCCATGTGCCACTTGATTTGGATTGAAGACGAGCAGTCCCAGCGCGACGAAACCCGCCACGGTGCCGAACATCTCGCGCCCAGCGAGAAAGACGAAGAGCGCAAGCAACAGCGTGAACGTGGCGACGGCCATCCGGGCCCGCAAGAGCATGGCATCGGCATCGTTTTTGAAGAGAAAGTCTTTGCCGCCGAGAAAGGCTTCGTGCTTGAACTCGCGGTTCTGCAACGCGGGACGCTGAAGCTGCATGTTAAGAATGGGGAAGGCGGCCACCATCTTCACCATCGGCGGATGCTCGGGGTTCAGCCCAAAGTCGCCGGTCTTCCAGGACATGTATCCGGCGTAGAGGTGGTCCTGCTCATCCCACGAGCAGGAACTAGCGCGAACGAAGGACACAACCTGAACAAGAAGAATGGCTAGAAGCCCGATAACCCCAAGCAGGACAGCACGGCGTCGGAATTGGCTCACGTTGAGGACCTTTGGATGTGATTCGCTCCCGCCGATTAGAGCACACGCCTACGTATAGCTGAGAGGATTGACGTCACATTGCTTTGGCTAACCCTGGCGCGAACGCCAATGGGCTTCGGCGCTTATAGATGTAGCCGGCGATGAAAAGGTCGAACGTCACGCAGAAGACGCCATAGGCGAGTGGGATAGCGGTTAACTGTCCCGCCTCACCTGCGGCGTACACACCGTGCGCGTGAAGTTCGTGGATAAGGTCCCAAATACCATGAAAGACATAGCCGGCAACTAGCGCGTAGGGCAGTCGTAGGCCAACCAGTCCTAACACGACAAACACCAATACCGCGATGGTTTCAGCCCGCCAAGCTGTGTCGGCTCCGAAGTAGGCGGCGAAGGCGAGATAAAGTGCAGCGATCATCCAAAGCAACAAGCCGTAGAAAATCCGCTCGGCTTTCGGAGAGAACCTTCTCGTCAGCGTGATCGATCCGATCGCGGCCAGTACACCAAGCACCACATAAAGAACGACGATTACAACGAAACCCACTATGCGCAGTTCCAAATGCTCACCCTCTGCACGGTAGGCGCTATGGCCAGTTGCATCTTCAGCCGCGTCGTGCCGCATCAATCGTGGCGACGTCGATCTTGCTCATTTTCATCATGGCATCGAAGGCGCGTTTTGCCTCAGCGCCGCCGGCGGCCATCGCCTCGGTGAGGGTGCGTGGAGTGAACTGCCACGAGAGGCCCCAGCGATCCTTGCACCAACCGCAAGCGCTTTCCTGGCCGCCGTTGCCGACGACCGCATTCCAATAGCGGTCCGTTTCTTCCTGATCTTCGGTTGCGATCTGGAACGAGAACGCCTCGCTGTGCTTGAAGATCGGGCCGCCATTCAGGCCGAGGCAGGGAATTCCGAACACGCTAAATTCCACCGTAAGCACATCTCCGGCCTTGCCGCTTGGGTGATCGGAAGGCGCCTTGTGGACGGCGGTCACTTCGCTGTTCGGAAACGTGGCGGCATAGAACCGCGCGGCATCAAGCGCGTCCTTGTTAAACCACAAGCAGATGGTGTTCTTTGGCTTCATCTACGAGAGTCTCCTTTTGCTATCTGAGCGAGCCGCTAGCAGAACAGTATGTTGGAAGCAATTGCGGCAGCGACCCCACGTGGTCATCGTAAAACATCATTGGCCGCCTTGTCTGACGAGTCGGTACGAGGCAACAGGGCATGGACGCGGATTGCGCCCGGCGTTGGGGGCTTAGGAGGAAGCTTTGCTTCAGCCCCAAGCTTATGAATAATGTCCGATAACAGATATTATGTAAAGTACGAGATTGGAGCCGATCCCTTTGGGATCACGAAGGCTGGCCGAACCGAACTGATGTAGATGTATTGGTCAGACAGGAATTTGGCTTTGATTCGGCGTAGAGTGATGCCGTGAAATTACTCTTTTCTACGACCCTGCTGATTGGATTACTGGCGCCTTTCTCATACGCGCAACAACAAGCAAAACCACCCACCCTGTTGGTTCACGCTGCACAGTGCCTCCTTACGAAAGACTTTGCCGCTCTTCCCAAAGCTAAAGCTCTAGATTTCGGCTTCGTGCTTGACACGAAATCTTACCCTGGTCAGAAGATGCTCTACGTCGTCAACTACACAGGCCCTGACCGCTCGAACGGCATGATCTTTACCCTGTTCCTTGAGCGGCGCCAAAGACGGCAGGTTTTCAACATTCAGAACAACGGGACGTTCGTGAGATCCAAGAAAGGCGTTGACTTCACTAATTCTCCGTTAGGTGGGATTTGGACACAGGAGCATCTCGTATCAGCCATTAAGCAAATTGAACAAGGGTCACGCTATACGATTCCTGTCAAGGATTTGCGCGCTCCAGCCGTCGAGATCGAGTGCGCGTCTTATGCGGACCGATCGTGAGTCTGACCAGTCGGCAGCAGACAGCATTTATGGCTATTCGTCGGTTCCTGACATGAATTCTGGTTCTTGACTGTCATTCTTTCTCAGTGCCGTCCGGTCGTTTCCTGACAACAATTTTGGCTTCCGACAGAGTTGCCTGGCACCTGCTCGAAGTTGCTGACGGTGCACTCTCGACAGGTTCGGCCATTGCACAGGCGATCATGCGTAAAGACGCTTGGCTGGTACTGTGGCCAGCGAGTTTACTCCTCGCCGTTCTTCTCACATGTCGGAGGTGCGATCTTGGGATTTGTTTCGATGCGCGCGCCATGAGTAAATTGTCTGAAAAAGTATGCAAGTTCTTGCAGCAGGCCCAGCCTTAAGCGCCCCCCTTCGTTTAGGTCAAGTTCAACATTTCATGAAGCTAATTCGAGTCTCCAGAGTGGACTCCTGAATGCTGCATCCATCCCACACTCTTCTACAAGGATGGCAAATGGCACGTAAGACTGGGGTTTTGTGCAGTATTGTGTTCACTCTTCTTGTTTTGTTCGCTTCGAGTGGAGTGGCCCACGCAACGTCTGGGTTGGGGCAGACCTTTGTGGCACCCAATTCTAGCAATTACCTTCAGAGCGTCTACACCGGTAGTTTGTCAGGTGGGACCATCAGCGCACCGTACACGTTTTCCCTTTACGCGTTCGCGGGCAATACCTTGGTCGGCGCGCCGCTGTTTGAAGAATCGCTGAATGGACCCGTATCGTCTGGTCTTACGATCGATATCGGGGAGCAGTTGACGGCCGGGCAACAGTACGTCTTTCTCCTTTTGACTAGTGCTGGAAGTGTTGCCGCGGATGGGGACCAGCATATTGCAGATGGCAACCTCATTTCTTGCACTGGTACGAATTGTTTTGCGCCGCTCGGTAGTACAACTGATGTCCAAGGGTTTGCGCTGAACTTCTCGGATGCACCCAACTCCGTGCCAGAGCCGTCCACGATCGTGTTGCTTGGAAGTGGTGTTCTTGGATTCGCTGGAACGATCCGGCGCAAACTTCTTAGCTAAGAATTGAGCATGTGCTTAAAAAAGAGCCGCCCCAGTGGCGGCTCTTTCTGTCTGCGTCACACCGTGCGAAAGACGTCAGACTTCATCGCGGACGGCGCCAATTTACTCGACTTCTGACACCGGCCGAAGTGCTGCGCTTTTGACCTTCGTCGAATGCAGCAAGGCGAGCTTCCAGGTGTTCCCCGACCGGCGCAGGATCGCACTTTCCAGGTATTTCCGGCTACGCGAGCCATTCTTTTTCTCGGTCGAGTCTGATTTCAGGAAGTAAACGGCGTAGGCTGTGTCACCATGAATCTTGACGGTCCGGAAGTCGAACTCGTCCGTCCGCTTGTACTCGATGTCCGCGGACGGCATCAACGCGATATCGCCGTCGATATCGAGCAATGCACCGTCCTCCAGCAGCAGATAGTCGTCGGTCAGCATCGTCCGGTACTTCTGCTTGTCGAGATCGCTGAACGCGTCGTACGCGCTCCGAATGACCTGCTTGATGGCTTCGGTCTGGTCTGCGGCATTGGCCAGTGGAACCACGGCAGCCCCAAGCACAATCGCTGCGGATCCCTTCAGAACCTCGCGTCGTTTCACGGTTGATCTCCTGTGGGCACGCAAGTATAGCGGGTCGAAGCCGGTTATTTTGCGTCCTGGAGGATCACGAAGTCGCTTTTCGGGCGTTCCTGCTCCCACTCAGCCCAATCTTCGCCAAAGAGTTCGATTGGGTGCTGAGTTCGAATAGTGCCATTGCCGCAGCGGAGCGAATCGGCCGGGCAGTACAGATCGCATCCCCAGCAGATGCGTTCAGGGTTCTTAGGATGTAACGGAATCTTGGCCATACTTCAAGTATCGCTTTAAGCGAAGGTGGTCCTTACCTCTCGATATGTACCTACTGTAGGCCTGTTTGGCGGGTATGGATGTGTCAAAAGTCACACGTGAGTTCAATAAATACCCGATGTCTACTCAACCGCGAAGACCGCGTGCACGGTGGCCGTTTCCTTGATCTTCACGGGGAAAAGTTGAAGCATGGGAACTACTACAGCGCTCGAGACGGCCGCGGTATTCAGGCTGAAGTTTCGTCCTGCATACCGAAGCACATCGGGAGCCCTATTATTCGCGTATACGAGCTCTCCGAGCTTAGTTCCCAGACCCTTCGCCATCTGATCGGCAATCCGGCGGGCTTTAGCCAACGCGGCAGCGCCTGCCTCAGCCTGGAGTGCTGCGTGATCAGAAAGCTCCCAGTCGACGTCCTTAATCCGATTCGCGCCCGACTTCATCACCAAGTCCACGAGTTTTTGTGCCTCCGAAGCCGGTAACTTAACTTTCCATGACTGCTCCGCTTCAAAGACTTGAGTTTTCCGTTGCTCCTGAGTCCATTTCTCTTTGTCGTCTTCCTCAATACGGCGCACGAGGATGTTTTCTGTCTCAATTGCTTCCTTTGGGATGCCACTATCGAGCATGGCCTTGAGCACACGTTCCGATGCACGAATATTGTTCTCGTACGCCTCCTTGCTGGTGGCACCGTAGTTCTCGAAAGCGAACGTGACGGTGGCCATGTCCGGTTCGGCTGTGGCGGAAGCGTCGGCGGTGACGGTGATGGTTTTATTGGCACGGCTAACCTGAACTTCTTGGGCGGAGAGATTGATTGCTGATGCGACAACAAGGAGTATAGCCAGCTTTAAGTAACGCATGAGTTCCCTTTCGACCCAGGATGGCGCTGTTGTACACCACTGGTCCGCTGGCGTAAAGTGCCGGGTTCACACCGTTTTCCGCCACGTGCGCCGCTCCAGTACAATTCCCTGCTGACCAATTCTTAGGGAGGACTGCCCGATGGCGCATAATCATCCGCCGAAATTTCTGGCGATTGTGGACGACGCGAAGAAACGAGTGCGCGAGTGCACCGTGGACGATGTGAAGAAGAAGCTGGAAGCTGGCGAGAAGTTCGTACTGGTGGATGTCCGCGAGGACAACGAGTGGGCGGCCGACCATCTGCCCGGCGCGGTTCACCTTGGCAAAGGCGTGATCGAACGCGATATCGAGAAGGCTATTCCTGATACGGCTACGCCGATGGTCCTCTATTGCGGAGGCGGCTTCCGTTCTGCGCTTGCCGCCGACAACCTCCAGAAGATGGGCTATACCAACGTGATCTCCATGGACGGCGGCATCCGCGAGTGGCGGGAAAAGGGCTACAAACTCGAGAAGTAGATTGACTTAGCTAAGTCTAGCTAAGATAATATCTCCATGTATACAGTGCACCAAACCAAGACGAACTTGTCAAAGATCCTCCGGGAGGTTACTGAGCAACGCAAAGAGGTCGTCATTGCTCGTGGCAATGAGCCGATTGCGAAGATCGTCCCCATCGATAAGAAGGTTCAGCGCAAGGTCGGGACAATGAAGGGCAAGTTGGTGGTGGAGGACTCGTTCTTCGCTCCCTTATCGGATGAGGAACTGAAGGATTGGGGCATCGAGTGATTCTTCTCGATACTCATGTGCTTGTCTGGTTTCTGAACGGCGACCCGCGACTTCCTGATGCGGTCAAGACAATCATTTTGGATGAACCACAGGTGTACGTATCTGATGTATCGTTCTGGGAAATCGGCATCAAGGCGCGCCTGCCGAAACGTGGTTCTGCTTTCCTGCTTAAAGGGCGTCCTATCGAAACCGAAGAAGACGTGAGGAAGATCGTCAACGAATGTGGCGTACAGGGCTTCCTCACCTTGCCCATCACAACTGAAGCAATCCTCCTTGCTCCCTTTTTAGGAGGCGAGCACAAGGACCCGTTTGACCGAATGCTGGCCGCTCAGTCGCTTGTGCCAAGTTTCATGACGCTCGTCAGTGCGGACAAAGTATTCGATACGCTCAGTCCGAATCTCAATCGGTACTGGCCAGGCGAAAGCGGAGACGATGCTGCCAAGCGGAAGAAGCCCAGTAAACGGGCTACCTAGTCGCGCTACCTGCTCGGCATCTTCTCCAGCCGCATATAAGTCACCTGAGCAACTGCCACTTCCCTTCCATTTCTGTCGCGCATCGTGACGTTGATCGGCACCAGCGTGCGTCCGAATTTTATGATCTTGGCTTCCGCCGTAACCTCCGTCAGGCACGGTGCCAGGAAGCGGATGTTCATGTCGGTCGTGGTCATCACCGCATCCGGACCGGTCATAGTCAGCACGGCGACACAGGCCGTGGTATCGGCCAGGGTCATGAGGAGGCCGCCGTGGAGAGAATCGTAGATGCCGTGGAGGTTGGTACGGTTCGGCATGGAAATGGTCGCTTCGCCCGCGCCCAGCGACTGAATGGTCATCTCCAGGCTGCTGGAGATTGGAATGGTGTGGAACTTCTGTCGGACGGCTTCGGCGGCTGCGGAGTCGAGCATTGGCATCATTCCCAATTTAGCACTCGTGAATAGGACAAAATGTCCCATCCATGGGCGAGTAGGACAGTCTGGCCCAATGCGCCCATTCCTTCGACAGGCACACCCAATCTTTTCAGCAACTTACAGTCA
Source organism: Terriglobales bacterium (assembly GCA_035561515.1). NCBI lineage: Bacteria > Pseudomonadati > Acidobacteriota > Terriglobia > Terriglobales > Terriglobales bacterium. The sequence goes on from DATMXP010000007.1 coordinate 323,636, forward strand.
AACGAGTTTGGACACTCTCCTGCATTAAGAAGGTCACCGTTGCTGTGCGTACTCCGACGGCGGGCAGGTTTTTGAGCACAGCAGGCAGGAGAAACAGATGCTGACAGGGGTTGGGCAGGTCAAACATAGCGCGACATGGGGCGGCGCGAAGACGGGTCCCTCGCCGGCGGATAAACGCAATGGCGAGAACCAAGCTTCCCGCAAACGCTCCAATGCGAAACGAGCCGCGCAGTTCGTGCTCTGCTTCGGATTGGTGCTGATGTTCTGCGTAAGCGCTTCGGCAAAAAAGTGGGAAAAGAAAGTATCGCCGGAGCTCTACCAGATGATCCTTACTGGCGACAAAGGCCAGACCGTCGACGTGATCGTCCAGTACAAAAGGAACGTACGCAGGAACGACCGCGACGAAGTCAGGAAACGTCATGGCCGGGTCAAGCGCGAATTCGGCAGCATCAAGGGCATGCACGTCACACTGCCTTTGAAGGAAGTCGACAACCTCGCTGAGGACAAGGACGTGCGCTACGTGACGCTCAATCGAGCCGTCACCATGAACATGGACTCCACCACCTACGCCGTGGCGGCCGACCTCGCATGGTCGTACGGTTATGACGGAAGCGGCGTCGGTATCGCGATCATCGACAGTGGCGTTACGCCTCATCGCGATCTGAATATCGGTCCTTCAAACCAGTCGAGAATCGTATACAGCGAAAGCTTCGTGCCTGGCGATGCGAGCACCTACGACGCCTACGGTCACGGCAGTCACGTGGCCGGCACGGCCGCAGGAAACGGCTTCAGCTCACGCTACGGTTATACGTACCAGTTCGACGGCGTGGCGAGGGACGCGAACATCATCAATCTGCGCGTTCTGGATGGAAACGGAGCTGGCTCCGACTCGGCGGTGATTGCGGCCATCGATCGTGCGATCGCACTGAAGAACCTCTACAACATCCGCGTGATGAACCTTTCGTTGGGCCGCAAGGTGTACGAGAGCTTCGCGCTGGATCCGCTGTGCCTTGCGGTTGAGAAGGCCTGGCAGGCTGGCATCGTCGTAGTGGTAGCAGCCGGCAACAACGGCCGCGACAACACCTACGGCACCAACGGCTACGGCATGATCGGCTCGCCCGGCAACGACCCCTACGTGATCACCGTCGGCGCCATCGACACGCAGTCCACCTTCACCACCGGCGACGACAAGATTGCTACCTACAGTTCCAAGGGCCCCACGATGGTCGATCACATCGTGAAGCCAGACATCGTCGCTCCCGGCAATAAAGTCGTGTCGCTGCGTACCGCCAACAGCAAGCTGTCCAACGACAACCCCACCGCATGGGTCACATGCCTGGGTTGCTCGGCGGACGGAGCGAAGTACATCAAGCTAAGCGGCACCAGCATGGCGACCCCAGTGGTCTCAGGCGCCGTTGCCATGATGCTGCAGAAGAACCCGTCGCTGACACCGGACATGGTGAAGGCGCGGTTGATGAAGACCGCGAAGAAGACGCTGCCGATGTACAGCACGGGAGTAAACAGCCTCGGCCAGACCTTCGAGACCCAGTACGACGTCTTCACATACGGCGCCGGCTATCTGAACATCGCGGCAGCTCTTAACAATACGGATATTTCCTCCGGCGTGGCGCTTTCTCCACGCGCGGTTTATGACTCACTCACCGGAAAGGTGACCCTCGATACTTCCAATTGGACTTCGCAGGTATTGGATAAATCCGTCCTTTGGGGCGGCTCAGTGCTGTGGGGAGAATCGGTCCTCTGGGGCGACTCCGTTCTCTGGGGTGACTCAGTGCTGTGGGGCGACTCGGTCCTTTGGGGAGATTCCGTCCTCTGGGGCGACAGTGTGGTATGGGGTAACAGCAACACCGCAGGTTTCAGTGTTCTTTGGGGAGACAGCGTGGTCTGGGGCAGCCGTGACGCAGCCAGCATCGCCTTCAGTGAAGGCCAAGGTGGCGACTGCACGATCGGCGAAACCGGAGCGGTTGTCTGCCAGTAGACAGGAAGCAGGAACAAGCGAGAGAGATAACCATGAAACGCACACCACAATCCGCAAAGATGTTCGTCGGCCTGGTGGCACTCTGCGCGCTTGCCTTTTTGGGCAGCAGCATGATGCGTTGGGAATCCTCGGATCTGGTTCGCTTTGGCTGCTTCGTGCTGGTCTCGATGGCAGCCTCGCGGATGAAGGTTTCCCTGCCCGGTTTGAATGGAAACATGTCGGTGAACGTGCCCTTCATGCTGCTCGCGGCCTTGGAACTCAGCCTGGCTGAGGCCCTGATCGTCGCGCTGGTTTCCACCTTGGTGCAGTGCCTGCCCAAGGGTGGAAAGCGCATGTCGGCCGTTCAGTTCATCTTCAACATTTCTCTGATCGTGAATGCGGTCGGATTTGCTCACATCGTGGCCCGGCAGGCGGCAACATTCGGCACTATGCCGGAGAAGTCGCTGATCCTGGTTCTGGCTGGCTTCACCTTCTTCTTCGCCAATACGGCTCCGGTGGCCATCGTTATGGGCCTCGCCGAAGACGTGAATGTGTTTGCCACCTGGAAAGAAATCGCGCTGCTGACGTTCCCATTCTTTGTCCTTAGCGCCGGGGTTGTCTCGATTGCGGCCACTGCCGAGCCCTTTGTCGGCTGGCAGATCCCGCTCGCGATCTTCCCGGTGATGGTTGTAGTTTTCGCTTCGTACCGGCGCTACTTCGCGCAGGCACGAAAGCTCGAAGTTGTGCCGCAGCGTCATAGCTCCTCTGCGGCAGCCGACTAACTGGTCGGCAAGCATCTCTCTCCAGGCCGGGCAAGATCGCCCGGCCCCCTTTTTTCTCCGGAAGTGATTCGAAATGTCCCGTATTGCTTCTTCCCACCCCTGTTACATCTTCGCGCATCGTATGACGAAGGACTAAGTGTCCGTCCTTAGGTTCAGTTCGGAGGAATTCAATGCGGGTTTCGTTTCCGGTTCAACGTGTGCGAGTTGCGATCCTGACCGTCCTTCTCGCAATCGGAGTGGGATGCGCCACCAAGAACATCGTGCAGCAACCCACCGGGCGCTTCCAGCTTCAGGGTGGCGGCTATAACGCCTTCTCTCCTGAGCAGGAAATCCAGCTCGGACAACAGGCAGCTCAGGAGGCAGCTAAGCAGTTGCCCGTGCTGCCCGAAAACGATCCACTCACTCGATATGTTCAGCAGCTTGGACAATCTCTGGCAGCAAAGGCGCCGGGTGAGGTGAAGTGGCCGTTTTCATTCCACGTGGTGAACCAGAAGGAGATCAACGCGTTTGCGCTTCCCGGCGGACCGATTTTCATCAACGTGGGAACCATTCGCGAAGCCGACGACGAGGGCCAGTTAGCAGGCGTGATCGCGCACGAGATCTCGCACGTCGTGCTTCGCCACGGAACGCAGCAAGCGAGCAAACAGCAGATGGCCCAACTTCCCCTTGCGATCCTTGGAGGTGTATTGCCTCAGGGCGTCGGCGGACAACTGGCACGTCTGGGTTTGTCGTTCGGCGCACAGTCGATCTTCCTGAAATATTCGCGCGATGCCGAAACCGAAGCCGATCTGCTGGGATCGCAGATTCTCTACGACAGTGGCTACAACCCCTACGACATGGTCGAATTCTTCTCCAAGCTCGAGAAAGAAGGAGGAGCGGGCGTGCCGCAGTTCCTGAGCGACCATCCGAATCCCGGCAATCGCGTCGTCAACGTTCGGCAGGCGATCGAAAAATACCCAAGGAAGAAATACCGGAACGACACTCCACAATTTGAGCGTGCCAAGAGCACGGCAATGAAGATGAAGCCGCTCACCGCCGAGGAGATCGCCCAACGTCAGCAGGCTCAGCAGCCGCAGATGGGAAGCCTGGATCCGCAGGCGATCATGCCCAGCGACCAGTTTCAAACCCTCAATCACAATGCGTTCCAGATTGGCTATCCCTCCAACTGGAAGGTCTTCGGAGACGCTAATTCACCGATTACCATTGCGCCGGAAGCTGGTGTCTCGCAAAACGCCGTAGCCTATGGTGTGATCATCAGCGGATTCCGTGGCAGCGATCCGCAGGCGGGTATCGAACGGGCTACCAGCGAATTGGTGCAACAGATGCAGCAGGCTAACCCGCAGCTTCAGGTCGCGCGTAGGCCGCAAGGTGTCCAGGTCGGTGGGACTGAAGGTATCGCTGTCGACATGGTCAGTCCTTCGCCGGTGACTTCACAGGGCCAGACACTTGCCGAGCGCGACATGCTCGTGACTGTCCCACGCGGTGACGGAACCTACTACTACATGATCTTCATTGCGCCACAGGCCCAGTTCCAGGACCTGAGCCCCGCATACGAAGAGATGTTACGCAGCTTCAGAATGCGGTAGCCTATCCGTGTGCGTTTTCGATTCGTGTTCGTGCTGTTGCTCTGTCTGGCAGGTGTGGTCGCTTGCCGCACGGAGCAGTCGGCCGGCAAAAGCGTTCGAGTCAGTCAGAAAGACGTCCGGCGCGATCTTTCAATTGACGAAAACCGGGGCGGCCACACCCTTGCACGTCACGTCGGCAAAACTGACGAGCAGCTTCGAGCACGGTTACGTAAAGAGCCCAACATCTCGGCAGCCTCTACCTATGTAGATCGCGATACCGCAGAGCATGTAATCGGCTCAACACTCTCCGAGAACTCAGGGAAAATTGAACGCTGGCGGGCTCGCGGATCCCGTCGTCCCAACCTCGTTCTCGACTACACCGCGGGCGATGACCCCATTGGCCGCGTCATGTATCGTCGAGCGCAGGGTTCTGTGCCTTGCGAACGTGCTTTAGTCGTGTTGCGGGCTTACGGAGACGATTACTTCGTTTTGACGAGTTACCCGGATTGTCGTCCATGAGCAAAGACGCCAAAGACCGCTTCCCTGTCCTGCGCGACTTCGCCCGCGGATATCTGCATCAGGATGTCGTCCCGGAATATGGGTCACCGCTCAAAGCCGCTTCAGTCTACTTCGCGGATCTCGGAGACGAGGAAAGGCGTCAGCTTTCCAGAGAAGCTTCAAAGATGGAGCGAGCTGCTAAGCCCTGGGACCTAGACACCGTGAATCGCACGCTTGCAGAGATGGGAGCAGCAGTCGTTCTAAGTTCCACCGAAGAGTTCTTTCAGATCCTCAAAGTGTTCCGGCACTGATCACAACACACGCGACTTCATTCCCCCCAGCGCCTCACCCTTTTTATACCATCGTCTTTTTCGAAGTATTGGTTCGAAACTTCCTATTTGTCGAATCACGGCTCGTCCTTTACAAATGTTTCAGGACAGGAGCGCAGGCCGTTTCGCCCCAAGGCTGAGCGCACCACAGTTGTTGGTGACCGACCCACCTTTCCTTCGATCCAGAAACGGTCACCGATTCGGCCCGGTCACCCTCAAGACCGGGCCTTTTTATTTGAATAACTCCGCTCGCGCCGAAGCTGAAATCGCCAGTACCGCAGGATGTTTCAGCCTGCGTTCCACGGATATAGCGTAGAAGCTCTCTTTCACCTCGGGTACACGCCCAATTCGTTTGACTCCGAACTGACGCTCGATCTCCTTTTCGATGACAGTCGGCGCAACGAAAGCGCCCTCTCCCGACTGTCCGAAGGCCGTCATCAGCGCGCTGTCTTCGAATTCCCCGATGATCGCTGGGTGCAGATTCATCGTCTGGAACCACTGGTCAAGGTTGCGCCGCAACGTCGTGTTCTCTGCCGGCCCAAAGAACGGAATCCCGTCGAGCGATTTCGGAAAGCGCCCCTTGCCCACCAACTTCGGCGGCGCAAAGAATGTTATGCCGGACTCCCCCAGGAGATGGCTGAACGCGCGCACATTCACCGTGGGCGGGAGCGGAGCATCGGAGATCACCAGGTCCAGTTCATGGATCGAAAGGGCCGCAATCAACCGGTCCGGCTTCCCTTCCCGGCAAACAATCCGGATGGGTTGATCGAGCTTCATGGCTGGCTTGAGCAGTCGATAGGCGATCAGTTTAGGAACCGCATCGGCCACCCCGACGTTGAAGCGCACCGGCCGGCCCGTTGGCCGGTCACCGATCGTGTCTTGCAGTTCCCTGCCCAGGCGAAAGATTTCCTCCGCGTACCGATACGCCATGCGGCCAACATCAGTCAGTATCAGGTTGCGGCCGGCTTTCTGAAACAGCTTCTCTCCCAGCACGTTCTCCAGTACTCGAAGTTGTCCGCTGATGGTCGGCTGGGCTAGCCGGAGTTCCTTACTGGCTTTGGCAATACTGCCTTCCCGGGCGACCGTCCAGAAATAGTAGAGATGATGGTAGTTGAGCCATTCCATATGCATCGAATCATACATCGGAATTTCCGAATGGTTTCTGGCTAACTTCCTAATAGTCGAAGCCGCGGGTCCGCCCGGATAATGGGCGAGTTGGGGAAGGAGCAAGTCACACTTTGGGAATAGGTTCGTTATGGATGTGGGTCGGCTTCATCGTTTTCGTGTTGGCGATGTTGGCCCTCGACCTCGGAGTGTTCAATCGTAAGGCGCACGTAACCAGCTTTCGCGAGGCGCTGTCGTGGTCTGTCGTCTGGATCGCGCTCGCCATGGTATTCAACGCGGGCATTTGGCACTGGTATGGCGGCGAAGCCGGTCTTCAGTTCCTTACGGGTTATCTCATCGAAAAGGCGCTGTCGGTCGATAACCTCTTCGTTTTCCTGTTGATTTTCGGCTACTTCGCCGTGCCGCGGGAATACCAGCACCGTGTGCTCTTCTGGGGCATCCTGGGTGCGCTGGTAATGCGAGCCATCTTCATTGTTGGCGGCGCTGCCCTGCTTGAGCGCTTCCATTGGATCATCTACATCTTCGGCGCATTGCTGATTTTCACCGGCATCAAGATGCTGAGACGCACCGAAGAAATCCACCCGGAGCGGAATCCGATCGTCCGGTTCGCCCAACGGTTTCTACCGACGACCAGCGAGTACCACGGTTCGAAGTTCATGATCGTCAGGAACGGCAAGCATTTGGTGACGCCGCTGATGATCGTGCTCATCGCCGTGGAGGCGACCGACGTTGTGTTTGCGGTTGATTCGATTCCTGCGATCTTTGCCGTTACCAAGGACCCGTTCATCGTCTTCACGTCGAACATATTCGCCATGCTTGGCCTGCGTTCGCTTTACTTCCTGCTGGCAGGCGTCATGCACCGGTTCAAAGAGTTGAAGGTTGGACTTGCGCTGGTGCTGGGGTTCGTCGGAGGCAAAATGTTGCTTTCGGAGTGGTACAAGATCCCGATCGCCCTGTCGCTTGGCGTAGTGGCAATGTTTATCTTCGGTTCAATCTTGATATCGCTCTGGAGAACTCGCGGCGAGGCAAACCGCGCTGACGGCCATTAGTTAAAGGCTAGCTAGGCCCTCTGTACGTGAGTTGTACGATCGTGCAGTCGTCATTCAACGGAGTGCCTGCGCAGAATGCGGCAAGTGAGGAAAGTACTTCTTCAATGCCGCCGCACCCCGGGAACAGGGATGCCAGGCGCTCCGGTCCAAACATGTCGCCGTCGGCGTTTTCCGCCTCAGTAACGCCGTCCGTCACCATGATCAGTCGGGCTCCAGGTTGCAGGTGCATCGAGCCTGCCTGATAGGAAACGTCGTTGATGAGGCCGATCGGCAGGTTTCCTCCGGCTAACTCTTTGCGGTCGGGTCCGAGCACGGCCAGAGGCACAACGTGTCCGCAATTTACGTATTCCAGTTTCCCGTCGGCAAAAAGCCGGGCAATGAACATGGTTGCGTATTTTTCGCCGGCCACTTTCTCGCAGAGGAAACGGTTGGCGACGTCGACCACATGATCAAGCGGGATATCGTTCGAGAGCTGAGCGTAAAGTAAACCTTGAATAATCGACGCTAATAGCGCAGCAGAAATACCTTTACCGCTTACATCGGTGACGACAACGGTCAGCGAATTCTCCGTCCGGATCACGTCGTAAAAATCGCCCCCGACCTCCTTCGACGAGATGTTGCGGGCCTCGATATTGGCAAATGGCACGTCTGGGATGGTCACTCGCATCAAGCGCTGCTGAATCCCGGACGCAATGTTCATCTCCTGCTCGTAGCGTCGCTTTGCTTCTTCGGCCTGTACCAGGAACGCATTTTCAACCAGCGATGCGGCTTCGGTTGCGATCGCCCGCAGAATGTCGTGGCTTACCGCCGACAGCTTCCCAGATAGGAGCTTGCTGTCCAAGTACAAGACGCCGCGTATATCCGACGCCGTGGTCTTCTCCGCTCCGATCTGCGTCTTCCGCAGCGGGATGCAGATTACCGTGCGCAGGTTATGCGCCACGATGCTCTCGCGGGCGGACATCTTAGCGAAGTCTTCCGTATCGGTCAGCAGGAATTCCGAGGAGTTGCTGACGGCATCCCGCAGAATCGACCGGGAGATGGTGTTGTCGTCCGCGAGCAGTTCTCCCTTTGCGTTCCGTCCAGCCACCAGGGTCAGCGAGCCGTCTTCCTCCCTCAGGAAGACATAGCCGCGTTCCGCCTTAGTGAGCCGAAGGGTTGCATCGATCAGAGTAACCAGCACCTCTTCCAGCACCGTGCTGGTGTTAAGCTTGCGCGCCGCTTCGAGAAACAGCGTGAGGGTTTCAAGGTCGGATGTGGCACTGGCGGGCTTCCAGACTGAAAGTTGACTGAGTAGATTGCTGGAGGGCGATCCCAGCTTGGCAGCATCGGGATCGAAGAGCGCGTAAGCCTCTCCGCGAACCCCGAATTCGATGCGATCATTCCGCTTCAGTTTTTGGCGTTGGATCTGTTGCCCGTTGACGAACGTCCCATGTTTGCTGCCGGGATCAAGAAGGTAGTAGCCGTCTGGCTCTTGTACGATTCGGGCGTGTTCGCGCGACACCCGCGGATCGGAGATGACCAGGTCATTTTCGGTCTTCCGGCCGATCGTGTACGGAAACTTCTTGAGCGTGATTTTGTTCTGCTCGTTCCCCTGCATGAATACCAGGGTGGGCGCAGCACTACCCATCAAAGTTTCTGTTCCGGTCAGACCGAAACCACCCGATGCCATGGATCCCTCTTTAACACCCTCAGACGAAGCTTTTCAGTGAAAAGAGCCTAAACTGCGCAAGCAATGAATGCAACCAGAACTGGAATCAGAGCGTTAGGTGGTGTAATCGGCGTTGATGTGCACATATTCCGTGGTGAGATCGCAGGTAAGAAACGTGATGCTCTCGCGTCCGCGCCCCAACTTGACGGTGATCTCAAAAGCGGGCTGCGAAAGATACGCGTGCGCTTTCTTCTCGTCGAAGCTGGCGGCCTGCCCCTTGCTGCACACCTGGATGCAACCGAAATAAATATTGACCTTCGATGGATCCAGTCGGATTCCGCTGCGGCCAACTGCGGCCAGGATGCGTCCCCAGTTCGGGTCGGCTCCCGCCCATGCCGTTTTCACCAGTGGAGAGTGCGCGATCGTCTTAGCGATCTGTTCGGCTTCAGCTTCGGACTTCGCCTGCTCGATGTTCAGACGCACCACATGCTTCACGCCTTCGCCATCGGTCACGATCTGCTCGGCCAGAGAACTGCATACGGATTCGAAAGCGCCAGCAAAAGCTTTCTGTACGTTCTTAAGCGCAACTCCGGACTTGCCGCTTGCGAGCAGGCAGAGCGTGTCGTTTGTCGAGGTGTCGCCGTCGATGCTAATGCGGTTGAAGGTGCGGTCCGCCGTCCGCTTCAACAGTTTGTTGAGCTCGGACGGTGACGCCTCAATATCCGTGACCACATACGCCAGCATCGTCGCCATGTTCGGATGGATCATCCCCGCGCCCTTGGCGACACCGAGAACACGTACCGTCTTGCCCTTCACCGTGAACTCGGCGGTGGCAATCTTCGGCCTTGTGTCCGTCGTCATAATCGCCTGGGCGAAAGCCTGTGCGTGCTCCGCCGAGCTGCCCGCAGAATCCATTACAGAAGGAATCCCCGCCAGGAGTTTCTCTATCGGGAACGGCACACCGATAACCCCTGTCGACGACGGAAAGATCGACTTCGCTTGAGTTCCAAGTGCTTTCGCGAGCTCTTCGCAGCTTTGTTCCGCGGCGGCAAATCCCTGCTTACCTGTGGCGCAGTTGGCATTACCTGCGTTCACGAGCACCGCGCGTATCTCTCCCTTGGAAGCTTTGAGGTACTCGCGTCCTATGGTCACCGGCGCCGCCACGACAAGGTTGGTCGTGAAAACCGCCGCCGCGGAAGCATATTCCGGAGCCTCTATCATCCCCAGATCCGGATTTCCGCTCGCCTTGATTCCTGCCGTGGTCGCGCCGAAGCGAAACCCGGCCGGTATGTTGCTGTTCTGAATTTCCGCCATTCCTATTGGAACACCCGCAGTGGATTGGAAGCTTCCGCTGGCATTGCGATGGTGACACCTTCCTGGTCCAGCACCATTGCGATTTCGTCGCAGTTGTGGCGGCGAGAGCAGTTAAGGCAGTCTTTGTGAACTTTCTCAGGAAGCGTGTGGTGCGGCACCGTTAGGAAGCCGAGCTTCGCGAAGAAGTCCGGCACGCGCGTAAAGAGAAATACGCGCTCGATTTCGTGCACCTGCGCTTCGCTTAACAAACCTTCTACCAGGTGGCGCCCCGCATTCCGACCCTGCGAAGCCTTGTCCACCGCCACCGAGCGTACCTCGGCCAAGCCGATTCCGTAGATGTGCAACGCCGCGCAAGCGATCACTCGTCCCCGATATTCGACAACGGTGAAGTCACGCACGTTTTCGCAGATCTCCTGCAACGAGCGAGGAAGCAGTGTCCCATCGCCTGTGTATTGTGAAATAAGTTTGAAGATCGCCGGAGCATCCGGAAGAACAGCCTTACGCGTGCGCATAACCCACCTCCCGCAGTGCATGAAGCTTTTCCTTCGCCACGGCAAGCGCATGCTGAACCCGCGCGGGAGCCGTGCCTCCGGCAACATCGTGATTCTCGAGCACCGACTTCAACGTCAGCGCCGTATAGAAATCCTGATCGAACTCAGGACGTATCTTCTTCAACTCCTCGATCGTCAGGCCGTCCAACTCACAGCCTTTGTCCATCGCCGTGCGAACGGCATTTCCAATCGCCTCATGCGCACGGCGGAACGGAACACCCTTGCGAACCAGATAGTTCGCCGCTTCCATCGCGTTCATGAAGCCGGTTGTCGCCGCCTGCTGCATGCGCTCTGTGTGGAAGCCGATCTTCGCCATCAACTTCGTCGCAACAGCTACCGACCCCACCACCGTCTCTGCCGCCTCGAATAACGGCAGTTGCAGTTCCTGCATGTCCTTGTTGTAGGCGAGAGGCAAGCCCTTTATCGTCGCCGACACTTGCGTCGCCAGTCCGACCAGCTTCGCTGCTTTGGCACGCAGCAATTCAGTCGCGTCCGGATTCTTTTTCTGCGGCATCGCGCTCGATCCCGTCGATAGTGAATCCGGCAAGCTGAGGTACCCGAACTCATTTGCCGAGAAGTTCGTAATCTCCTCGGCCAAGCGACTCAGGTGCAAAGCCACCTGCTCCGCACATTGAACGAATTCCAGTTCAAAGTCGCGGTCGCTGGTCGCATCCATGCTGTTCGCCGTGATCCCGTCGAAACCCAGGTCCCGCGCAATCGCTTCACGATCCAGCTTGATCCCCGATCCAGCTATTGCACCCGACCCCAGCGGAAGCACATTCACCCGCTTACGGCAATCCTGCAACCGCTCCGCATCGCGGAAGAACATGTTCACGTACGCCAGCAGCCAATGGGCAGCGAGCACCGGCTCAGCCTTCTGCAAATGCGTATAAGCAGGCATTGCCGTGGTGCCAAGCTCTTCCGCACGAGCAATCAGCGTTTCACACAGTCCCGCCAATGACGCACCTATTGCGTCGATCTTTGTCCTCGCATACAAACGAAGGTCGGTCGCAATCTGCTCGTTCCGGCTGCGGCCTGTGTGCAGCTTGTAAGCCACATCGCCGATCACCGCCGCCAGTCTCATCTCAACAAAATGATGGATGTCCTCTGCGTCCGCCTGGTCCATCACCGCCGGATTCTCAGCGCACTGATGTCCGATCTGCGTCAGACCGGCGACGATCTGCTTCACCTCTGACTCGGTGAGGATGCCTGCCTTGAATAGACCACGGGCCCATGCAGCGCTCGCATCGAGTTCTTCGCCCAACAACCGGCGATCGAACGCGAAGGAACGCTGCCATTGATCGAATTCTGGATCGAGCGGTTCCTTGAACCGCCCCGACCACATCTTCACTTCTTGTCTCCCACGAGCGCCTCGTTCAGCACTCCGCCTTCCATCTGTTGCTTAAGCCATGCTTGCGAACGAGCAGGCAAACCAAGAATACGGATGAATCCTTCCGCGTCTTTCTGGTCGTAGCTGTCGTTCATCGTAAATGAGGCGATATCCGGACGATACAGCGAGTACGGCGACTTTCTCGACAGCGTATTCACGTTGCCTTTGTACAAGCCCAGCTTCACCGTCCCCGTGATGTTCTTCTGCGTGCTTGCCACGAACGCATCCAGCGACTCGCGCAGCGGCGTGAACCACAGCCCGAAGTAGACTAGTTCCGCGTACTTCAATGCCACAGCTTCCTTGAAGTGTTCAAGGTCGCGCTCCAGACACAGCGTTTCCAGATCGCGGTGCGCCGCAAGGATCAACGTTCCACCCGGAGTCTCATATGCTCCGCGCGACTTCATACCGACGAAACGGTTCTCCACCAGATCGACGCGGCCGACACCATTGCGCCCGGCAATCTTGTTCAGCATCTCGACCAGTTGCACCGGCCCCATGCACTTGCCGTTCACGCTGACGGGCACACCAGCTTCGAACCCGATGGTCACCTGTTCTTCCGCATCGGGAGCTTTCTTCGGAGACACCGTCATCTGCCAGGTCGTGTCCAGAGGCGCATTTGCCGGATCTTCCAGTTCCCCACCCTCATGGCTCAGGTGCCATAGGTTCTTGTCGCGGGAATGGATCTTCTCTCTCGACGCCGTGATCGGAATGTTGCGGCTCTCTGCGTACTCGATGCAGTCCTCGCGCGACTTCAAATCCCACTCGCGCCACGGAGCGATCACCTTCAAATGCGGAGCCAATGCCTGATACGCATGCTCAAACCGAACCTGATCGTTGCCCTTTCCGGTGCAACCGTGAGCCACTGCCGTTGCACCTTCCTGCAGCGCAACTTTCACCTGCGCCTTCGCAATCACCGGACGCGCCAGCGAAGTTCCCAGCAGGTATTTGTGCTCGTACACCGCACCCGCCTGCACGGCCTTGAAGACGTAATCGCGCAGGAATTCCTCCCGCAGATCTTCCACCACGACCTTCGACGCGCCGGTCTTCAGCGCCTTATCGGCAACCGCCTGCATGTCTTCGCCCTGGCCCACATCACCGACCACCGCGATCACTTCGCATCCATAGTTTTCGATCAACCATGGAATGATGATCGACGTATCCAACCCACCGCTGTAAGCAAGAACAACTTTGTTAGGCATTCGCACTCCAATGATTCCCCAAGAGGAGAAGCAAGATAGCTTTCTGAACATGCAGGCGGTTTTCCGCCTCATCAAATACGACCGACGCCGGAGAGTCGATCACTTCATCCGTCACTTCATCGCCGCGATGCGCCGGCAGGCAATGCATGAAGAGCGCTCCCGAAGCCGCCTTCTTCATCAGCTCTGAATTCACCTGGAACGGCGAGAAGATTTTCTTCCGCTCGGTCGCTTCCTGCTCCTGGCCCATACTCGCCCACACGTCGGTGTACACGGCATTAGCGCCTTGCAGCGCCTGTTCGATGTCGCTGGTGATCTCGATCTCTGCACCGGTGCTCTGCGCAAACTCGCAAGCCTTAGCCACGATCTCTGCATTCGGCTCGTAGCTCGCCGGAGTCGCAATCGACACCTTGCTGCCCAGCGCAGCGCCTGTCAGCAGAAGTGAATGGGCAACGTTGTTGCCATCGCCGACATATGCGAGCTTCACCTTCTTCAGGTCGCCGAAGTTCTCCTTCAGCGTGAAGAAGTCCGCCAGCGCCTGGCACGGATGCTCAAGATCGCTCAACCCATTGATCACCGGGATCGACGCGTGCTCGGCCATCTCCGTAACCGTCGAGTGCTCGAACGTCCGCAGTACGATCCCGTCCATCCACCGTTCAAGGTTGTGCGCCACATCGGAGAGCTTTTCCCGCTTGCCGATCGGTTCACCCCGCTGGTCCACGAAAAGCGAACTGCCTCCCAGGCTGCGGATACCAACTTCAAACGTCAGGCGCGTACGCAGCGAAGGCTTCTCGAACATCAGCACAATCTGCTTGCCATCGAGAGCGTGCTTGAAGTCCTTGGGACGGGCCTTCACTAAGGCCGTCAGTTCAAGAACGCTTTCGATCTCTTCTGTCGTCAGGTCCTGGATCCCGATCATGTCCGGGTTCCGCAGGCCAATCGGAATCGGCTTCTTGTACGGCTTTTGTGTCATCGGTTTTGCGACCGCAGTCTTTGTCAGCATTCCCACTCTCCCGTTGCGGCCCTATGCCGCGGACACTTCCGTGCCCAGATCAATCTTTTTCATGTAGAAGTCAGCCAGTTCAGCCGCGTTTTGCGCCGGGAAGATGCGAACTCTTCCCACGCCACCGTGTAACGCTGACTGGCACGCTTCCATCTTTGGCAACATTCCACCCGTGATTACCGACGTCTGAATCAATGACTTGATGCCCTTCTGATCCAGGTGTCGAATGGGTAGACCCGTCGAATCCAGCACGCCCGCCACTTCCGTCAGGAAGATCAGCGTCTGTGCATGACACGCAACGGCGCAGGCCGCCGCCATCTGGTCGGCATTTACGTTGTAGTACTCGTTGTCCGTACCCAGCGCGATACTGGACACCACCGGAACGCCGCCGGCCTTCCAGATCGCATCCAGCCAGGTTGTATCCACGGCACAGATGTCACCAACGAACCCAAGATCCGGTCCGCCCTTACGCTTGCGCGCACGGAAAACCGGGCCATCTCCGCCCGACAATCCAATCGCATGGACGCCCGACTTCGTCAGCGCCGCAACCAGCGCCTTGTTCATGAAGCCCGCCAGCACCATCAGGGCAACATCGCGGGTTTCGGCATCGGTAATGCGCAGTCCATTCACGAACTCGCTCTGCTTGCCCAGCTTCTTCAGGGTCCGCGTCAGGGCATTGCCGCCACCATGGACTACCACCAACTGATGTCCGTCTTCGGCAAGGCTCTTAATCGCCCGTACGCACGCCTGTAGCGTCTCTTTGTTCTCGAGAGCAGCTCCGCCAATCTTCAATACCAGTCTCATTGCAGGCCCTCCCTTTCATCGAATCCGTACATTACATTCATGTTCTGCACTGCCTGTCCCGACGCCCCTTTCACCAGGTTGTCAATTGCCGAAAAGAGCGTTAATCGTCGGCCATCTTGCGCCAGCGCAAATCCCAGGTCGCAGTAGTTCGTCTTTACCGACCACGCGATCTCCGGAATCTTCGTCCCAAACACGCGAACAAACGGTGCATCCTTGTAGAACTCTTTCCAAACCTGCTCGATCTTCTCTACGTTCGCTGCCTCGCGCAGTTGCACGTAGATGGTTGAGAACATCCCGCGCGTGATCGGCAGCAGATGTGGCGTGAAGACCAGGTCGTCCGACTCGATCTTCAACTGCTCCAGGATCTCGCCCCGATGCCTGTGGCTCGTCGGGTTGTAGGCCCGGAAGTTGTCCGATACTTCTACGAAGTGCGTGTCTGCCTTCGGAGCCTTACCAGCCCCAGAGACGCCCGACTTCGAATCCGCAATTACGCCGGCCTCAACATCCACCAGTCCAGCAGCCACAAACGGAGCCAGCGCCAGGATGATCGTTGTCGGATAGCATCCCGGGTTCGCCACGAGTTGCGCATGAGCGATAGCGTCCTTGTGCAACTCGGGCAGGCCGTAAGCGGCGGACTCCGTCAACTTCTTAGCCGCATCTGCATCAGCGTCTTTGAATCCGTAAACCGCAACGTTTTGCGGACACTGCAACCGCCACGCGCCACTCAAGTCCACAACACGGAAACCCCGGCTGATTGCTTCCGGCACAAAGTCACGCGAGAACTCATGCGGCGTCGCCAGGAATAGCAGATCCACGCCCGCCTGGTGCGCCTTCGACCACGAGAACGGCTCCAGCGGCAGACTGCCCTTGCCGTTGAGTTGCGGATAAACGTCGCCAATCGTGCCGGTCTTCTCTGCTCCTTCGCGCACGAACAGCAGCGGCGTCTTCACCCGCGAATGCCGAAAAAGGATCTGCAGCAACTCATAACCGGTGTACCCGGTCGGTCCGATCACTGCGGTTTGTAACTGCGCTGACATCTCTACTCGATAATCTCCCGAATTCTTGACGCCACCTTGTGGCAGACCGCCTTCGAAGGCGTAATGATCAAAATCGTGTCGTCGCCGGCAATCGTTCCCACCAGCTCTTCCCAGTCCGACGAATCCAAACCCGCCGCCACTGGTTGCGCGCTGCCCGGCGTCGTCTTCAGTACCAACTGGTTCTCCGCCTCCCGTACATCCACCACGAATTCCCGCAGCAGGTGTTCCAGCGCCGGCATCGGAGCGCCCGCCCCGTCTTCCGCAGCCGGAAGCGCATAGCCGTTTACGGTTTTCACCAGTCCCAACTCACGCAGGTCACGCGAGAGCGTCGCCTGGTTCACATGGATTCCGCTTCTCCGCAGCAGCTTCCGCAGGTCTTCCTGCGTATAAATCGCCTCGTCTGCGATGAGGTCGGTAATCTTCTTGTGCCGTATCAGCTTGCTCATGCATAAACCTGCATAACAGTGCATAATTATGCAACGTTGAGCACGTAATAGTCAAGAAACAATTGCGAGAAGGAAATGTTGCGGTTGTACCACCAGAATTATTGCTGAGAGGAGTTCATGCGCTTCCACACCGCCACGAGCACCGTATACAAGGCGGCCCATACAAACAGCACGTACACCAGATGTTCCGCGATGGCAGCCATCTCCGACTCTGCCACCCAAACCAGGTGAGAGCGGTCGCGGATGACCTCCGTCGAACTCGAATAGCGGTAGCAGCTTTGCTCGTAGTAGCTGATCGAGAGGAATCCGGCGAAGATCGGCAGCACGATCCCCGCCGGAAACATTACCTGCATAAACCTTCGAAAACGGCCGCCGAACCTCAACGCTAGCTCCTGCACCAGCCTCCAGAGCAAAGCCACGACAATTGCCGACACCGCTGCCGCGATCACCCAGCTCAAGGGGAACCAGGCGTACAGGAATTCCCTATTGCTCATGCCCACGCCTCAGCACAGCTACCAGGACGGTAATCAGCCCGAGGAAGACCAGCAATGACACGAAAAGTGGCTCCATGACGTCTTCCACGTTCTCCATCACACGGAACGTTGCGCCCCATGCGTCGTCCGCTTTGTCGATGAGCTGCACGCACCGTCTTAGGGCGATCAGCAAGACCACCAACCCAAGCACACGTGTATAGAAGGCAGTCGCCGCCGGCAGCCCGATCAGACGGTTCAGCAGTTCAGTCAGCGGTTTCTGGAGAAAAGCGAATATGAGAATGGCCAGGCCCATGCACAGCACAACCTGCGCCAGGTTTTGCCAGATGAGGCTCATCAGAACCTCCAAACTCAATGGATACGCGGAGTCTTAACCAACGAGTTCGCACCTGCAACAACAAACCTTCGCCGCAGGCGGGCAAATTCCAAATTGGGAACAATGAAAAAGGGCGGCTCGTGGCCGCCCTCCGGAACAACGATCTTCTACCGCGAAACCGCCTGGAACAGGTCCGACTTCATCAACGCCTGGAACTTCGAGTCGTCGGTCTTGAACCGCAGCTTCAGTACGCCGCTGTCGGAATCCACCGTCGTGCTCTCCAAGGCCATCTTCTCGGCAGGTTCGGCGTTCATCTTACGAAATAGGATGCCCGCCTTGAGCACCGACGACAGCGTCGCAGCCGTCATCGCGTCGGATGTGACCACATCCAGGTTGAAGTTCACGCCCTGGTTGAAGTCCATGGTGTAGCGCGATCCGCGCACCCGCTTCTTCACTGACTCGTAATCCGCCAATTTCGAAGCGTCGCCCAGCGTTGAGCGCAGCAGGTTCTGAGTGCCGAGCGTATCCAGCACGCTCCAGACGGCTCCGTTATCCACCGACTGGATCAGGTCCCCAATCTCGCCATTGCTGTTCAGGCTCTCCGACTCGCCATCGCGAGCATCGAGCGCTGCCTTAATGGCGCTCTGTTCGCCGAACAGCATCGTGTAGTCGTCCAGGAACGACATCTGCACGCCGCCGTTCATCGGATAAAGGACGTTCGTACGATACTTGGTGCCCGTGATCTTCTTGGCTCTCATGCGGGCCAGCAGCTTCTTGGTCGGGAATTGACCCGCCGCCACGCCGATAATCTTCAGTCCGCCCTTCGGCACTCGAAACGACGCAAACGTCAACTGCTCGACGTCCATATCGGGGTTCACCCCAACGCCGCGTAGCGCCGCTTCAAAGTCCTTCAGGTTCTGCGGCAACACCTGGCCTTTAAGTGCAAGCGCCGTCGGAGAATTCCGTAATGCCCGGTAGTCAACCGAGATGATCTGCTGCACGTCCGACGGAATGGCATTGCGCGTCGATGTACCCAGCGCCGCACCGAAAGCTAAACCGCTGCCCAACACCGCCAGGCAGATTGCTGAAACTAAACGCCTCATGGCACCTCTTTAACGTGTCCTGCTGAATAGGATGTCAACTTTGGCTCACCGGTGGCATCAGCAGGAACTTCCATTCTACCCGCTCAGGAACGCTCCCGACCTCAGCAGTCCCACCTAGATCCGTAACGGAAGTACAAACCCGTGCACGTGCCGATTGTGTCGCTACCGGCCTATCTTCTGCACCTTAGAACGCGTCTCTTCTACGAACGTCGGATCCGCCATATCTTGCAGGTTGATCTCCACGTTATCCAGCGCGCCCGCGGTCGCGGCATCCGCCAGAGCCTGCGCCACCTTCAAGTCCGATGCCGCCCTCGGATTCGTTATCGGCCCCAGCTTCACCGCCCACTGCTTCACCTCGGCCGACTTCTGCGCCACCCCCAGCGGAACCAGCGTGGCCCGCTTCATAGCCGGCATGGTGACCGCATTCGGATCCGCCGAGTCCTTCGACGCTTTGAAGGCCTTCATCACGTCATCGAACGCCTTCGCGTCCTCGTCGATCGCCGCCTTTAACTCCTCACGCAACGTCGACAACCGTGCAATCGCCTCGCTCAACTGCGACTCGTATTGCAGATACGCCTTCTTACCCCGCGACATCGCCGCTACCATGTGCGCCAACCCCGCCGCCATCGCGCCCGAGGCAGCCGACGCGCTACCACCACCCGGCGTCGCCGTCGGAGCCGCCAGTTGCTCGATAAACGGCTCTACGCCGGCCCTCAATCCGCCGACAGCCATCTTGCCGCCCATCACCGCTGCCAACCGGTTCTCCAGGATCAGCGACGAGTCGAAGTTCTCCACCTGCAGGAACCACTCCGCCGCATCCTCGAGCGCCTTCTTCGGGATCAGCCCAACAATCTCGCTCGATACCGGCATCACGCCGTACCGTGCCGCTTCCCTCTTCACGTACTCGAACACCCGCGCAATCGGCGTCTGCTCGAAATCCGTCAGGTTCATCGATACCTGTGCCAGTCCGCGGACCGGAAACCCCGCGCCCTTCACGAACCGCAGTCCGCCATTCGAGAACCTCACCGCCTTCGCGACCTTCTTCGCGATGTCCACGTCCGTCGTGCTGAGAAACACGTTGTACGCAATCAGAAACTTTCTCGCGCCCACCACCGTCGCACCCGCCGTCGGATGTACCCTCGCCTCGCCCACATCCGGTTTCCGGGCCGGGTTCGTCGCAATCTCATCGCGGATGCCTTCAAACTGCCCGCGACGGATGTTCTCCAGATTTGTGCGCTCTGGCGACATCGCCGCCGCCTCGTAGTAGTAGATCGGAATCTGGTATCGCTTCCATATCTCCTGCCCCACGTACCGCGCAATCTGCACGCAATCCTCGAGTGACACACCGTCAATCGGGATAAACGGCACCACATCCGAAGCGCCCATTCTCGGATGCGCACCCTGGTGCTTCGTCAGATCGATCAACTCCGCGGCCTTGCCCACGCCGCGAATCGCCGCCTCGGCAATCGCATCCCGATCGCCCACAATTGTAATCACGCACCGGTTATGGTCGCTGTCCATCTCGCGATCGAGCAGGTAAACTCCGCCCACCTTCATTGCCTCGACAATGGCATCCACCTTCGCCTTATCGCGGCCTTCAGAAAAATTCGGTACACATTCAATAAGTGCCATGATGAAGTTCGCATCCAACCTGGACTTGCAGGTCCAAGGGTTTTCAAATTATCCAATTAAAAATTACCGAATTACGAAATTCATTTAAACCACGTATATCCAATCCGGAATTGCATCGTCGCATTGATTCCGGGGTTATGATCCGCCAGGCTCGCGTTCGAGATATGCGTCACGTGCACGGAAAAGTCCCACGCTCTCCTCGGCGACGTAAACCAGTAAATCCCGAATGCCCCGCCTGGAGTGAAGTTAAAGCTCGAGGTATCCGCCTGCGGGATATCCTGCTTGCTGATCAGCATCCCGCCTTCCGCCGCGAAGTACGGTACAACTTTTTTGTTGGCCGTCCAGTTCCACTTCAGCACCACCGGATTCATCGAAAACGCATAGATCCACTTCTGCGGACCCGAATCGTAGAACTCCGACTGGCGCACGTAATAGATGGGCATTACATCCGCCGCCCACTCGAACGTGCCGCGAAACTTGCCATCCCCGATCTCGTGCGTCAGCACTCGCCCGAAGCGTACGCCGGCGTTCACAAACTTAAACTCCGACGCCGCGCCCAACCCCGTGCCGCCGCCCACCCAGGGGCCGATCTCCCACACAGGCTTCTTCAGGGCGTGGCCATCCTGACCCACCACCATCACCGACGCGCACAACACGAACAGCACGAGCCAACGAGCTTTCATTCCAACCTCTTGTTTGGGTGCAACGAAAGAATGTATCAGGCAAGACAAGGCATAGGCGAGTGCTCACCCGGTTCCTGCATGGAAGGTTTGTAGCCTATTTACTTCGCGATCACCCCGGGATGAATCCCCTCACCCAGCACGAACGACGCTCCCACCGCGCCGACCACCGCTGCGTCCCTCGGCAATCCCAGGTCGTCGCGAAGCCGAAATACGGTATTAATCCCCGTGCAGTGTGCTCCGATAAAGTTCTGCACTCCGAGCGGCTTGAGTTTCTCCGCCGTCCAATCCACCTGCTGATCGGTAGCGGCAAACATGTGAAAGCCGCCAATCAGTGCGTGAATCGGCGTCCCCGGATAGCGTTTCTCAGCCGCCGTCGCTGTATTCACAATGCCAGCATGTCCGCACCCGGAGATCACCACCAAGCCCTTAGCCGTGTTGACCACGATCGCCTGGTCTTCCGGGATAATGTCGTCCACCAGTCCTTCCGCCGTTCGCATCTTCGCCCTGCCCGGATAGTTCTTTTCCGGATACTGACGTGGAATCGGCCCCGTTAGCCAAACCCCTGGAGCAAGTTCCGTAAAGCCATCGTGCTCCACGAAACGCCCGCCGCCCTTTTCGAACTCATCGCGGAGCAGCAACGTCGCATTCGACTCCTTCCCATCCCGCCCCGGCCTCGGATAGAAAATCCCCTTTCCCACATGCACCACCGACAAGGCCGCCGGATTCTTCTTTGCATACTCCCGACGCAGCGTCAGCAACCCGCCTGCGTGGTCGCCATGGTTATGCGTTAGGACCACTTCCTTCACATCGCTGAGATCGACCTTCATCTCCCGCGCGTTGATCGACACCGTATCCGGACGCGCGCCCGTATCGATCAGGATTCGACGCCCATCCGCTTCCAGCAGCGCCGCGAATCCCCACTCGCCAATCCCTTCGAAATCCGACAGCATGGTGGAAAGAATCGTCACCTTTAACGATTTCACCTGCGCCTTATCGGCCGTTGGCGTTTGTGCTGACAAAAGGGAGGAAAAGAGTAGGAGTGATGCAACGAGCTTCCACATAGGCGGACATTGTACCGAACCGAACTTGTTCTTAACGGATGATTGTCACAACAAAAAGAAGCCGCCCATCTATGAGCGGCTTCCGTGAACCAACGGAGCTATCCGAACAGCTTCCCCTTCAGCAGTTCCATGCCTTGAGACATCAGGTCGTTGCTTTGCGGCAACTGTCCATTTGGGGTCAACCGGTCCACCACTTGCGGCAGTAGCGACGCCAGGCTTGACTTCGCCTCTTCATGCGAGATGCCCGCCTCATTCGCCACGGCACTGACCTGTTCAGGCCCTAGCGCCTCCGAGACTTGTTCCGCGGAGATCGGCTTGTTCTGGCCGGTGCTGATCCACGACTGCACGATGTCGCCCATGCCTTTTTGCTGAAACGAATTCAGCAAGCCGCCCAAACCGCCTGGCTGGTTTTGGAGGACTTTCAGGATGATCGGCAGCAGGTTTCCCTGCCCGCCACCAAGGCCTTGAAGAATATTCCCGAGCATACCCATGCTGCACCTCAGTATTCAGGATTCCTGTGAGATGCACATCATGAGCCGCATTCGAAGGAATCGCAAACAGAAAAGCCGCCCATCTCTGAGCGGCTCATTTCTTATCGGAATCGCTAGCTGCTATCCCGCTACCTCTTCCAGTTCCTTGATATCCATATCGAAGTTCGACCACACGTGCTGCACGTCGTCCTGGTCATCCAAGGCTTCCAACAGACGCACCATCGTGTTCGCGGCCTGTCCTTCCAGCTTCACATAATTCTGCGGGACCATCGCAATCTCCGCGCTGTCGGGCGTGATACCGGCCTTCTTCACAGCCTCCAGCACCGCCTCGAATGCGCTCGGATCCGTCAGGACTTCCCAGCTTTCGCCATCGTCCTTCAGGTCTTCACCGCCGTTCTCCAGCACCAGGTTCATCAGGTCGTCTTCTTTCGCAGCCGACTTCGGAACCATGATGTCGCCCTTCTTGTGGAACATCCACGCCACGGCGCCCGCTTCGGCCATGTTGCCGCCGTTCTTGCTGAACGCGTGCCGGATTTCGCTGACCGTACGGTTGCGGTTGTCAGTGCTCAACTCCACCAGCACAGCCGCGCCGCCGGGACCGTAGCCCTCGAGCGTGAACTCCTCATACTGCACGCCAGGCAATTCGCCCGTTCCGCGCTGGATCGCGCGCTTGATGTTGTCCGCCGGCATGTTCTCGGCCTTCGCGTCGGCCACGGCCTTGCGTAGACGCGGATTCTTGTCCGGATCACCGCCGCCGTTCTTCGCGGCAATGGTGATTTCCTTGATCAGGCGCGTGAAGATCTTGCCGCGTTTCGCGTCCAACGCGCCCTTTTTATGCTTGATTGTGGCCCATTTTGAATGGCCAGACATAGTGCGACCTCGTTCCTGAGTATGAAGGGTGTTTGCCCTGCGAAGGCTGCCGCCGAGTTGCGTGCGCCCACACGTTTGCCCTCAAACTGCTAAGGGCGAGCTCAGATTATATCACCCGCTTCCAGCCGCAGAACATTGGAATCGTTGGACTTGTCCGCAAAAGCCACTAGCTAAGAGTTGTGGCATAAACTGCTACTCATGTCGTCGAACCATCCAAAGCCAACGAGCCTCCCAGCCCCTACCCGCGTCCACATGCCTGCCGGATACACACCGCCCGGCACGAAGATCGAATTTCTACCTTGGGAGTGGGCCGCCGAACGGCTTGAGCGCAGCCGCAACTACTGGGTTTGCACCACTCGTACCGACGGGCGACCGCACGCCGCTCCCGTCTGGGGACTCTGGCTCGACCAGGCCGTCATCTTCTCCACCGACCCGAATTCATTGAAGGCCCGCAACATCGACGCGCAACCTTCCATAACCGTTCACCTCGAAAGCGGAGACGAAGCCGTCATCGTCGAAGGAACGGCAGAAAGAATTCAGCTCAATCAGGAGATCGACGACGCCTATCACGCCAAATACAAGATCCGCCTGTCGACCTTCCCCAGTCCGGCGGCCGTCTACAAAATCACTCCTGCAAAAGTGATGGCCTGGCGAGAACAGGATTTCGTAAACAGCGCCACAAGATGGAAGTTCGAGTAAGTCAATGTGGCAGACATTCCTGTCTGTGCCGCCGCGCTGGGGCGATCAACGCTAATTCGCACGCCTCTCGAACTCCGCTGGTGTCATGATCCTTACGTTATGTCGCCCCTTCTTTGGCCGGAAGTGTTTCGCATTCCCGGTAATCAACGCATCGGCTAACCCGGCAACGGCAACTTCAAGGAATGGCAGGTCCGCTGCATCCGGCAGTGTCACATCGATCCAATGTCCGCTGCAATACTCCCCAAACTCTTCAACGAAAGCGAGAAATGCCTCCACCTCGGAGCTTGGCAGCCGAAACTTCGGCCTCCGCAGTACCTCTCGGTACTCGCCGAGGATTCGATCGTCGAACAATACCGTGAGGCTTCGCGAGAGGATCGAATCCACGACCCGCCTGGGATTTCCGCTCTCCGTTATCAACCCGGAGACGATCACGTTTGTATCTACGACGCACCTCATCGCGCTTTCCGCTGTGCACGTACGTCCCGGATTTCCTTTTCGATATCTTCCTCGCTCATCTTGTCCAGACCAAGCCCGGCGGCCCGGCGTCGCATGCGCGAGACGGCTAGCAACGCCCTTGCCTGCTTCACAGTTTGCAGGCTTTCTTCGAAATCATCTTCGTCCACTCGCACCATAAGTGCCACCGGTTTGCCATTCGCAGTGAGCACCAGGTCCTCTTTCTGGACCATCTCCTGCACTAGTCCCGGTCGATTCCGCAGATCCCGCGTGCTGATGAATTTCATAAGTGTAGCCCTTTCGTAGCCGATATGGACACAATATCGCTACACCGCCGCGCGGTCAATCGCCCTCTGGGCAGAAAATGTGGCACAGACATTCTGTGCCGCCGCGCCGTGGCGATGTTGCTGTAAGTATTCAGGCGACCGGCAAACTGGACTTCTTGCGCTTCCCTTTCCGTGCAAAAGTTCGTTCTCCTCCGTCCTTTAAAAAGCCTGGTCTGGATTTCGTACGGGATCTGCTTCAAAAATAGCGGCAATACGATGAATGCGATACCCGCAAAGGTGTACCAGACGTGTCCTGCGAAGTACCGATCCGCAGCCCACACCATTGCGACACCTGCTCCCACCATCCCAAATCGAACACACCATCCCTTCCATGTCAGCCGATACTCTCCACTAAACTCGCCCGCTCGGCGAAGCACGATCAGGAGTTTCAGAACCACGACGGCGATGATCGACAATGCGACAAGCCAATTGCTCATAGGGGCATAAAGATTCTAGCGTGGGGGACAACGGTATTTGCCCAGCACTGTATCCACGGCAATGATGGCCCACCATTCCCATTTCCGGAAAACCTTTGTCAAGTGGGTCTAACGCCCAAGTTCTTTGTAACTCGCTGATTTAATTCGGAAAATAAATTCTAGAAACTTGGCATGATGCCTCCAGCCAAATTGTTAGACTTAAATCAGGATAGAAAAAGGGCGGTCCCCAAACGGATCGCCCTTTTCGATTTCAGTGGAGGCTCAAAACCTAAATGCGAAGCGACTTAAAGCATCAGCCGTGCTAACTTCCCTGTTTGCACCACCTTACCGCCAAGTTCTTGAGCTACAGGAACTTAGCACAAAGTCCACAGCTAAACCCTTTGTTTTCACGATGCGCAGAAAAAATCATCGAGGGGGTAGCACAATCGGCTCGTTCCTCCGCTTGTACGCATACACCACTGCCAGCAGCGGCGCAGACAGCAGCACGCCCCAGAACCCCAGCACTAGCCCCATCGCGATCGGCACCACGATCGACGCCCACACCGGCACCTTCGCGGTGCGCTTCATGAAGTACGGCTGCAGTACAAACCCGTCGATTCCCGCGATGACTGCATATGCAATCAGCAGATACACCAGCCGCATCCAGTCGTAATCGCTCTCCAGCAGGCCCTCGATCCCCAGCGCCACCATCGGCGCCACTAGCGTCAGGGCGGCGCCCACGTTCGGCACATACTGAAAAAAGAACGCCAGGATCGCCCACAAGACCGCTCCCGGTACCCGTAGCGCCAGCAGCGCCACCAGCCACAATCCCGCCACGGCGGCCGAATCCTTCGTCTGGGCAATCAACCAGCGCTTCAGTGCCCCGCCCGTTATCTGTAAATGCTCTTGCGCCCGCATGATCCCAATTGGATGCCCAATCTTCTCCGCTCGCCAATTTTCTGTAAACTGCCCTTCACGACCGCCGTCAAAGTTCACAGCAGGAGAGAATGGCAGACTCCATGGTCAGCCTGGCGGCGATACCCAGCTTGCAGACTCAGGCGCTTACCGCCGAAGACTTCGACGAACTGGTCTTTCGGAACCAGAAGCGAATTCTCCGTCTGCTCATGTCCCTGCTGCGCGACGAGGACGCTGCCGACACACTCACTCAGGAATGTTTCCTGAGGGCGTACAAGAAGCGCGACAGCTTCCGCGGCGAGAGTTCGGTGGACACGTGGCTCTTCCGTATCGCCGTCAACCTTGCGCGCGACTATCAGCGCAATAAGCGCCATGGGTTCTGGAAGCGCCTGTTTGCGGATACGCGCGAGAACGAAGACGGCGAGCAGCAATCGGCCGCAGTCGAAACCGTGCCGGATATCCGGGCCACCGCCGAAACTCAGTTGCTCGCTCGCGAGGAAGTGCAGACGGTTTGGCGCACCGTCAAAAGGCTCTCGCAGAATCAGCGCGAAGTCTTCGTGCTCCGGTTCGCCGAAGACATGAGCCTGGAAGAGATCGCCGGCACGCTGGAGATGGAATTGGGAACCGTGAAGTCGCATTTGTCTCGGGCGCTCGCTACCGTCCGAACCAGACTGGAGGAACATCGCAGTGGAACACGATGACAAAAATCTACGGCAGGCGCTCGACGCATGGCGCGACTCGGCGCAAAGGGGAGCTGAGCGGCCAGAATGGTTCTGGGCACGCCAGCGCGCACGGGTGATGTCGGAAATTCGCAAGCCGCGCATCTCGACGCCGTACCTGGCGTGGGCGAGTTTGGCCGCCACTGTCGCGCTGGCACTGGGATTGTTGCTCCCCGGCCGTCCGCAGCAACCGGTTGTTCAGCAGCAGCTTCAGGTGGCGGAACAGCGGGGGCACGTCGAGATCTCCGATCACGACCTGATGGTCGCGCTCGAACGCACCATGAACTCCGGCGTGCCGGCATCGCTTGAACCCGCCACCTTGATCGCCCGGGACATGACACAAGCTCTGAACGAAAAAGATCAGTCGCAGAAAGCGAAGGAGAAGAACTATGAAGACTAAGTTGGGGATACTCGTGCTCGCACTCGTGTCCTCGTTGGGATGGGCACAACAGAATCCGGGGCCTAACACGCGTCCACTCGGACCTGGTGGGAACATGGACCGCAAGGTATTCGTCCAGCGTCATGAACTCGGCGCCTGGTGGAAGAACTCGAAGGTCGCCGAAAAACTCCAGCTCAGCGATAACCAGATCAAGCAACTCGAAGAAACCTTCTACCAGCACCGCTTGAAGCTGATCGACTATAGCGCCGAGATGGAAAAGGCCGACATGAAACTCCAGCAGATGCTGGACGGCGATACCGCCGACGATTCCTCGATCAACTCGCAAGTTGACCAGGTGCTCGCGGCACGCGGCAAAGTCGAGCGCGAGTTCACCATGATGAACCTCGACTTCCGAAAAATCCTCACGCCCGACCAGTGGAAGCAGCTACGTAGCATGCGCGGCGGAATGCAGGACCGCATCTTCTTCCGCCATACGCCCGGCCCTGGCATCGGCGGCCCTGCTGGCCCCGGTCCCGGACCAGGTCCACAGTCCGAGCTTTTTGATGACGACCTTCCTCCACTTCCGATCGAGGGTGGTACGTGCAGCGCCACCGAGAAGAACGGGATGAGAATCGTTCACTGCTCCGACAATGTGGAATTGCAATCCGATCTCGAGCACAAGCTCTAATTGCTGCGCACTCCAAAATGGGCCGGCCACGTGCCGGCCCTTATTCATTCCCGCAATCTCAGCAGCAATCCTCGGTTGCTCTGCTATCCTTGATGCATGAAGTTCGGCGTGATTCAGTTCCCCGGTTCCAACTGCGATCAGGACCCATTCTGGGTACTGGAAACCAAGGCCAAGCAGCAGGTTACCTACCTGTGGCATGAGTCGCACGATCTCGCGAATTGCGACGTGATCATCGTTCCGGGCGGCTTCTCGTACGGCGACTACCTGCGCACGGGCGCCATCGCGCGTTTTTCACCTGTGATGGAATCGGTGAAGAAGTTCGCCGACAATGGCGGCATCGTGCTGGGCATCTGCAATGGCTTCCAGATCCTCTGTGAATCGCACATGCTTCCGGGCGCGCTGATCCGGAACGCCGGACTGAAGTACATCTGCCGCTCTGTGTTCGTGCGCACCGAGAACAACGAAACGCCTTTCACCTCGAACCTGCGCAAAGGTGAAGTGCTCGAAATTCCGGTCGGTCACATGGAAGGCAACTACGTATGTGACCCCGATACCCTGAAACAACTCCAGGACCAGAACCGCATCGTCTTTCGGTACTCCACAAAGGACGGACAAGTCACTGAAACAGCCAACCCGAATGGCTCGGTGGACAACATTGCCGGCATCTGCAATGAAGGACGCAACGTGCTCGGCATGATGCCTCATCCCGAGCGCTCCAGCGAAACAGAGATGGGCTGCACCGACGGGTTCAGGATTTTCGAAGCTGTTCTTGGTTCTCTGGTAGCGAAGTAATTATTGAGAGCTGGATGCCTTCGGCAGCGGCCGTTTGTCATACACGATCCGCTGCTTCGCTTCCATAAGCGCATTCCGAATCGTTCGCTCGATAATCAATTCCTTGCCGTCCGGCGACAGTGACCAACGACTGGTCCACCCTGTCCCAGTGGCCACCTGGATACCGTACTTCCGGCGCTCCCTTGATTCGATTACCAGCGTGTCTCCCGCAAAGTGCGCGCGGGTCCACGTAGCCGTTTCGGAGTTGCTGCTGGTAACTCGCTCCTCGTTGTCGGGGGTCAGATCTACCCGGCTGGTTTCACCATCCTGGGTGAAATTGAAGGAAAGCCTCGATCCAATGTGACGAATTACATACTCGGCCGAATCCGGCGGGGGTTGCGGTCCAAAGTCACTTTTTTCCTTATCCAGCTTCCATATGCCAGAGAAATTAGGCGTCTGCGCATCTAACGAGATGGTTATGCATAACAGAACAGGAATTAGTACATACCAGGTTCTATATCGAAAGTTCATTGGACCATGACTGGCACAGGTGCAACTACCTGCGACATCTCGGCTAAATCATTCGTACCAAAGAGAATCTACTCGTGACGGAACCCAAGCACAAGTCACGCCGCTGGCAGCGGCTCCCCCTCGCGTTTCCCGTTTTTGTTCACAGCACGGGTCTCGATGGTCGTCCCATTCTCGAATTCGGTACCGCGGTGAATGTCAGCGCGGGCGGGATTCTTGTCGCCCTGAAGAAAGTTCCGGAAGAGAAGCACGTTTTGCTGGAGATGCCAGTTCCACCGGGCTTCCCTGCCGAGAACAGCTTCCGCACGATTGAAAGCACCATCGTGCGTACCGTCGCCGGTCCACAACATACCTACGTCGGGATGCAATTCAAAAGCCCGCTTCCGTGCTAAGGGGACTCTAGCCCTTAAACGCCTCTTTGTTCACAACAAACGGCATCTTCGAAATGTCTCCGTTGTAGTTCCCTTCGAGCACGTCCAGCAAACCTTGCGCACAGCGTCCGGCCATTCCTTTATCGGGATCTTCCGAAAGCCGAGTGATTTTCCCTGCGCTGGCAAAGTGGGAGAACAAACGACAGCGATCCTCGATTTCGGGGTCGCGAAGCGGTGAATCGGGCGGTAGCGGTTCCTTCTCAAAGACATCGAGCGCCGCACCGGCAATCAGGTTCTGCTTCAGGGCCTTAGCCAATGCAGCTTCGTCCACCACGGGACCGCGCGAGGTATTCACGAGGAACGCTGTAGGCTTCATCAACTTGAAGGCACGCTCATTGAAAAGGTGAAACGTGGGCATGTCGGTTTCGCCTTCACGCAGCAACGGCACGTGCACGCTAACGAAGTCGGCATGTCTCACTGCTTCTTCGAAGCTTGTGTACTTAATCCATGTTTTTTCGCGCTGCATTCCTCGCTGGTACCGCAGGTCCATTAAGTCCTGCACTGACTTCACGTACTCGTGATTCTGGTACGCGGGATCGAAGCAGCAGATGTTCATGTCGAAACCGGTGCACTTCTTGATCATCGCCAGCCCTATTCGCCCCGTGCCGATGACGGCGATAGTCTTCCCCGTGACTTCGTCTCCCAGAAACGGCAGGTACGGATGCCAGTAGCCCCACTGGTTATCGCGGACCAGGCGTTCGCTGCTCCAAAGCCGGCGGGCGAGAGCTCCCATGATGAAGAAGGCAAACTCCGCAGTGGCTTCGGTTAGGACATCCGGCGTGTGCGTGAACGGGATTCTGTAGCGGTTAGCGTCGGCGCGATTGATATTGTCGAATCCCACGGCAATCTGCGATACGACTTTGAGCTTGCCTTTGCCGGCTTCAAACAGTTCGGCATCGATGGGATCTCGCAGAGTGGTGATGAGACCGTCGATTCCCGACCGCACCTTTTCGAGGATCAAAGCCTTGGGTGGAGCTTCCGGTTTGGGATAAACCTCCAACTCGACTCCATGTTGACGAAGCTTGTTTTCCGCCGGTTCGCCGATGGAACACGTGGCAAAGACACGAAAGCGTTTCTCTGCTGCCATCCTCAGTCAGCCTCCGCTCGCAAGAGCAAACTGGAAAGTATATCGGAGAACTAAATGTGGCAGTTCTTCAGGCCGCGCTTCTCCAGATACTTCTGGTGGTACTCTTCCGCGCGGTAGAAGGTCTGCGCAGGCTCAATCGCCGTCACGATCTTCCCGGTGATCAACTGCTGCATCTCTTGCATGACCTTTTCCGCTGCCGCCTTCTGCTCGGGAGAGTGATAGAAAATCACGGAGCGGTACTGCGTGCCGTAGTCCGGTCCCTGGCGGTTCAACTGGGTAGGATCGTGAAGCTGAAAAAAGAGCCGAACCAGCTCCTCGTAACTTACTTTGGTGGGATCGAAGTCCAGTTCGACCACTTCGGCGTGGCCGGTTTCGTCGGTGCAAACATCTCTGTATGTGGGATTGACCATCTGGCCGCCTTCATAGCCGACTGCGGTCTGAGTTACTCCCGGAACTTCACCGAAACGGGTCTCGACGCCCCAGAAGCATCCTGCTCCAAAAGTAGCTTTCTCAGTCATCCATTCTTCTCCTCGTCCATATGATGCTGTATACGAACGTTCGTTCCAAAATGGGAAATCCGAAAATAAACAAGGCTCAATTCCCTGCCACAGGTTGCAGAATTGGCTTCATACAGATCGCCAGAACCTAAACGGGGGGTGGCCAAATGGTTCTCACAGCGCAGTCTTCCAGAGGATTCTTCTCAAGTCTTTGCGTGCCTTTCATGCTCCTGGTGTTGCTGTTCGTCGCGGTGGCGCCCACGATTTCACAGGATGCTCCTTTGAATCAGAGCGCTTCTGTTGAGGTCATCGGCGATACGCCACAGCAAACCATGCGGGCGCTCTTCGTGTATTTCATCGGGCAGGTTCTGGTGCTTTGGGCCATCATGTTTTCATACCTGACATTCAGCGCTAAAGTACACAAAGAGCGCCAGCCTCAAGTTTCCCATTGGTGGTCGCGTTTGCATTTGCGCCATTGAGGCGAGTTTTCCTCCCAAGACAACCGGCGCACGCCCGTGCGTACTAGTCACCAACGATGTCCCATTTCGGGAATGACCCACGATAATTACGCCTGCCTCCTCTTGAAGAGGAGGACAATGAAATCAGCAGGGCTCGTAGTCGGGACCTCAGGTCGAGGAGGTGAACCATGCTGGCCCGAACTTTCCTCTATCGCGAAATCACATCGCTTCTCATTACAGCCGGAATGATCATGCTGTTGCTTCTTCTTGTTGTGGTTCCGGCTCACTCTCAGGACATGGTGCCCGCTCCCGGATCGTTTGAACTCGTGCAGGAACCCTCAGCCCAGAGTCCCTCCACGGGGATGCTGGTTTTCCTGATTGCGCAATTTCTGTTTCTCGCAGTAGGCATGACTTCTTACCTCTGGTTTGAGGCAAAGAATCATCCCGTGGAGTATCACCAGCATTGGTGGGCCCACGTTCACCTACCCCATCACCGTTAATTCATCCGCGCTTCGGACGATAGATGTGCGTCGAGACGTTGTGGTATGCCTCGGCGACTTCCATGATCGTTTCCGACAGAGTGGGATGCGGGTGAATCGTTAACGACAGGTCGTCGACAACGGCCGACATCTCGACTGCGAGCACGCCTTCGGAGATCATTTCGCCTGCATTCGGCCCGCAGATACCGAGACCCAGAACGCGTTCCGTCTCCGGATCGATAACTAGCTTCGTCACACCCTCGATGCGATCGAGCGTAACCGCTCGGCCTGAGGCTGCCCATGGGAACCGCGAAACTTTGACCGGAATGTTTTTGGCCTGAGCTTCCGTCTCGGTCAGGCCGCACCACGCGATCTCGGGGTCGGTGAAAACGACGGCCGGAATCGCGCGCGGCTCAAACGTGGTCTTCTTGCCTGCGATGGCTTCCACCGCGACACGGCCTTCGTGCGATGCCTTGTGGGCAAGCATAGGCTCGCCGGCGATATCGCCGATGGCGAAGATGACAGGATCTTTCGTCCGGCGCTGAAGGTCGGTTTCAATGAAGCCGCGCTGCACCTTGGTGACGCGCGTCTTGTCGAGCCCTTCGATGTCGGTGTTCGGCTTGCGCCCGACCGAGATGAGCACCTTCTCAAACGTCTGCTCTGGCGCCGCGAGATTCGGTCCATCGAGCCGAACCTTGATACCGTCCGCGGTTTCCTTCATCTCAACCACTTTGGTATTGAGCATGATGGACGAGAACTTCTTCTCAAGCCGCTTGGCCAGTGGGTTCACCAAATCGCGATCAGCGCCGGTCAAAATCTGCGGCAACATTTCGACGACCGTGACCTTCGTCCCAAGCGCCGCATAGACGGTTCCCAGTTCCAGGCCGATGTATCCGCCGCCGATGACGAGGAGCGTCTTGGGAATATCGCGAAGTTCGAGCGCGGCAGTAGAGTCCATGATGCGCTGCGACGGCGGGACGCCGGGGATCATCGCGGGACGCGAGCCTGTCGCCAGAATAATGTTGTCGAACGACAGCTTCTGTTCGCCGCCTTCTGCCATCCGGACATTGAGCGTGTTGGAATTCACGAACCCGGCGCGTCCGCGGACATAGTTAACCTTGCGTTGCTTTGAAAGCTGCCCCAGACCACCGGTCAGCCGATTCACGACTGAGTTCTTGAAGTCGCGGAGCCGATTCAAATCAATATTCGGCTTGCTGAATTCCACGCCCCAGGCCTTCGCGTGCTCGGCTTCGTTGATGAGCGCGGCAACGTGCAACAGAGCTTTTGACGGAATGCAACCGACGTAGAGGCAGACGCCTCCTGGGTTAACGGCTTCGTCGATCAACGTCACCTGCATGCCGAGATCGGCTGCATAGAAGGCGGCGGCGTATCCGCCGGGGCCTCCACCCACCACTGCAATGTTCTTGCTCATGAGTGCTCGATTCTTCCGAAATGATTTGGTTAGCCCTGCAACGACAACAGGAATGGCTGCTCGAACGCCTCGCAGACCCAGCGCAGAAAGCGCGCCGCATCCGCTCCGTCGATAAGCCGGTGATCGTATGAAAGTGATAGTGGCAGCATCAGCCGCGGCTCGAACTTGCCGTCGATGTAAACCGGCTCCATCGCCGAACGCATCATGCCGAGGATCGCAACCTCCGGCGCGTTGATGATCGGCGTGAAACTGGTGCCACCAATGCCGCCCAGATTCGTGATCGTGAACACGCCACCCTGCATGTCGTCCATGCTGAGCTTGCGGTCACGCGCCTTTTGCGCCACCTGCTGGAGTTCAACCGCAAGTTCGATGATGTTTTTGCGGTCAACGTC
Source organism: Terriglobales bacterium (assembly GCA_035561515.1). Taxonomy (NCBI): domain Bacteria; kingdom Pseudomonadati; phylum Acidobacteriota; class Terriglobia; order Terriglobales; species Terriglobales bacterium. Next base: position 357,665 of record DATMXP010000007.1, read on the forward strand.
GCGAATGACAGGAACCAGCAGTCCACGCTCAGTATCCACGGCCACGCCTATGTGCGTGTAACTCTTGTAAACGATCTCTTCCTTGCCGAGATCGATGCTGGCTGCAAATTGCGGGAACTGCTTAATGGCCGCTGCGACGATCTTCAGCGCGATGGCAGTCATCGTGAGCTTCCCGCCAGCCGCTTCCGCCCGCTTCGAATAGCTCTTCCGCAGTTGATCGAGGGCGGTGATATCCGCCTTGTCATTGTTGGTGACGTGCGGAATCGACCAGGCCTGCGCCATGTGCTCGGCGGTCTTTCGACGCACGGCAGCCATTGGCTTGCGCTCGACAGTTCCCCACTTGGCGAAATCCGGCAATGGAGCTGCGGCGACCATACGTCCGCCGGAGACCATGCCGCGCTCATATTCCTGTGCGCTACGACGCGCATGGTCCTTCACGTCCTTCGGCGTGACGCGCCCACGCGGGCCGGAGCCCTTCACTTCCGTGATGTCGACGCCGATCTCACGCGCCAACGCACGAACCGCAGGTCCCGCGGGAACGTCGGCGGGAGACTTGCCCGTGCGCCCGGAGATCTGCTCTGGCACCTCAGGCGCCGGAGGCGGAGCGCTCTCGTCTTCCCAACTGGCTTTCGGAGCGGTTTCCGCACGCGGAATCGGCTGCGGCGCGGGCGTGCGCTCAATGGTTTCCTGAGTTGTCGCGCCGATCGGTTGCTCCTGCGGAAGCTGGCCACCCGTGCCAATTCCCCCGGTATCGGTTTCAGCCGCGACCTCGGCTCCCTGTGGTTCTCCGCCGGCGGATTCCGCCGTAAAGATCGCAGTGCCTACCGTGAGCTTTTGCCCGGGCTTTACGAGTACGCTCGTTACCGTGCCGGCGACAGTCGAAGGAACTTCGATGGTCGCCTTGTCAGTTTCGAGTTCGACGACCGGCTGATTGATCTCCACCTTGTCGCCGACTTTCACCATCACACTGAGCAGGTCGCCAGCGCTAATGTTCTCGCCGAGTTCAGGCAGTTTGAACTCTACCAACTGAGTCTGTGCTGGTTTCGATTCTTTCTTTGGCGGAGGCGTCGGTTGAACCGGGCCAGCACTAACCGCCTTGGATGGAGGCTGCTGGACCTTCTCTTCCGCCGGAGGAGGAGTTGCGCCCTGGGCGACGCCACCTTCAGCCGATTCCCTCGCGGCACCTTTTGCTGCACCGGTGCCGTTCTCCTCGACCGAGAGGATCAACTGGCCGACTTTTACCTTTTCGCCTTCTTTGACGTGAACCTGCTGAACCGTGCCTCCGATAGGCGACGGCACTTCAATGGCCGCCTTATCGGTTTCCAACTCCATGACTGCCTGGTCTTTTTGAATTTTGTCCCCGACCTTCACCAGCAGCTTTAGAAGGTCTCCGGAGGTTACGTTTTCGCCAAGCTCCGGTAGCTTAACCTCAGTGCTCATTCCCGTTCCTTCCGTCTATGTACGCACATCTCGTTAGGAGTGAAGCGGATCGCCTTTGTCCGCCCGGATCCCCAGATCCTTGATCGCCTGCTGAACCACTTCGGGCTTGATCTTCTTCTCTCTCGCAAGTTCGGAAAGCGTGGCAAGCGTGACGAACTTCGCGTCTACCTCGAAGAAGTCGCGGAGGGCCTCACGGCTCTCGCTGCGTCCGAAGCCGTCGGTCCCCAGCGCATGCAGCGGACGCGGGCACCAGCGCGCAATCGACAGCGGCAGCGACTTGATGTAATCGCTGGCTGCGACGAGCACGCCTTCCGTCTTCTCCAGGCATTCGGCGACATAAGGCACCTTCGGCTTGTCGCCCGGATGCAGCATGTTCCAGCGCTCGGTGGAGATCGCGTCCTTGTAAAGCTCCTTATAGCTGGTGACGCTCCACACGTCGGCCGCAACACCGTACTTCTCAAGCAGTTTCTGCGCCTTGATCACTTCGGGCAGGATGGCGCCGCTTCCGAAGAGTTGCGCCTTCAGCTTTGCGTCCTTCAGCCCCGACTGGTTGAAGCGATACATGCCTTTCACGATGCCTTCACGCGAACCCTCGGGCATTGGAGGATGTTCGTAGTTCTGGTTCATCACCGTGATGTAGTAGAAAACGCTCTCGTCGTTGCCGTACATGCGCCGGATGCCGTCCTGGATGATGACGGCGAGTTCGTAGGCGAATGCCGGATCGTAGGCGACGAGGTTCGGCACCGGCATCGCGAGGATGTGGCTGTTGCCGTCCTGGTGCTGGAGTCCTTCACCGGCCAGCGTGGTACGCCCAGCGGTTCCGCCAAGCATGAAGCCCCTTGCGCGGAGATCGCCCGCGGCCCATACAAGGTCGCCGACGCGCTGGAGTCCGAACATCGAGTAATAGATGAAGAATGGAATCGTTGGAATGCCGTGGGTGGCGTAAGCGGTACCGGCGGCGATGAAGTCGCACATCGATCCGGCTTCCGTGATTCCCTCTTCGAGAATCTGGCCGTCCTTGGCTTCCTTGTAATACAGCAGGGTGTCGCGATCGACCGGCTCATAAAGCTGTCCGACGTGCGAGTAGATACCGACCTGCCGGAAGAGTGCTTCCATGCCGAAGGTACGAGCCTCGTCGGGCACGATCGGAACGACCAGATGTCCGAGCTTCTGGTCGCGCAGCAATTTCGCCAACATACGAACAAATACCATCGTCGTCGACGCCTTGCGACTTTCGGTTCCGGAATAGAACTCCTCGAAGATCTCTGGAGCGACATCCTTGATTGGCTTGCTGCGATTGACGCGCTTCGGAATGTACCCGCCGAGCTCCTGGCGACGCCGACGCAGGTACGAAATTTCCGGCGAGTCGTCGGGTGGACGATAGAACGCCAGCTTCTCGATCTCTTCGTCCGACAGCGGAACACCGAAGCGCGAACGAAATGCCTTCAACTCTTCTTCGTTCAGCTTCTTCTGCTGGTGAGTGATGTTCTTGCCTTCACCGCTCTCGCCGAGTCCGTATCCCTTGATCGTGCGGGCAAGAATGACGGTTGGCTGACCTTTGTGTTCAACCGCGGCCTTGAAGGCAGCGTAGACCTTGATCGGGTCGTGTCCGCCAAGACGCAGACGACGAAGCTGATCGTCGCTCAGGTGCTTCACCAATTCGAGCAGCTTCGGATATTTTCCGAAGAAGTGCTGGCGAAGATAAGCACCGCTCTCGATTGAGTACTTCTGCCACTCGCCATCGACCAACTCGCTCATTCGCTGCACGAGCAAACCGTCTTTATCTTTGGCCAGAATGGGATCCCAGTCGGAACCCCAGATGAGCTTAATAACGTTCCATCCCGCGCCGCGGAATGCAGCTTCGAGTTCCTGGATGACGTTGCCGTTGCCGCGTACCGGACCGTCGAGTCGCTGCAGGTTGCAGTTGATTACGAAGATGAGATTGTCGATGCGCTCGCGTGCGGCAAGCGTGATTGCGCCGAGCGCTTCTGGTTCGTCGGTTTCGCCGTCACCGAGGAACGCCCATACTTTGCGGTCGGATGGCGCTTTCAATCCGCGGTCTTCGAGATAGCGATTGAAGCGAGCTTGATAGATGGCCATAATCGGGCCGAGTCCCATCGAGACAGTCGGGAACTCCCAGAAATCGGGCATCAGCCACGGATGAGGATAGGACGACAGTCCGCCGCCGGGCGCAAGTTCTCGGCGGAAGTTCTCCAGTTTCTCTTTCGGGAGACGCCCAAGCAGGAATGCGCGGGCGTAAACACCGGGCGCGGCGTGTCCCTGGAAGTAAACCAGGTCGCCTTCCGTTCCCTCACCCTTGCCGCGGAAGAAATGGTTGAATCCGATTTCGTACAGCGTCGCGGCGGAAGCGTACGTCGAGATGTGCCCGCCAATACCTTCGGAAAGCTTGTTGGCGCGAACGACCATGGCGAGGGCGTTCCAGCGCACGAGGCTCTTGATGCGGCGCTCTAGTTCCTGGCTTCCGGGGAATGGGGGTTGCTGATCGGCGGGAATGGTATTGATGTAAGGCGTGGTGGCAGTGAAAGGCAGTCGCACACCGGACTGCTTCACGTGCAGTTCCAGTCTCTCCAGCAGGCTGACGGCGCGCTCGCGCCCGCGATGGCGGAGAATGTAATCCATCGAATCGAGCCACTCGCGCGTTTCTACTGTTTCCAGGCCGTCCTGTTCGACGTCAACGCTCATAGTTTGAATTTTTCCCTTAATAGACAATTCGGATTGTCCAAATCTTAACAGATGATCAACGCTGCTGCGGGATTCTGAAAGTGCTGCCAAGTCGTGTCACCGATGGTTCGTGATGCGAGACAAAAGCAGCGCACAATTCTCTTGCTGCGGCGCATGTGCAAGTAGCGGAGTCACTGAACCAGTGACATACGTAACGTGACGGCGGTTATCGGCAGAACCTGCATTGGAAACCCGTTTTCGCCGATGTACTTCTCAGGAAACGAGGTGTACGCATGAGAACCGCCGGTTTGGTATTGGTGCTGCTTTTGGCAAATAGCGTGTGGGCCGCAAGTTCCGAGTCCACGGAGATGTCCAGTGTTCCTGTCTTTCGTGTGGAAACCGGCGAAGTACGCGTGACCTTCACGGCCTATGGGGACCGCAATCAGCGCATAACGAATCTCTCGGCGAATGATTTCAAAGTGCTGCGCGATGGAGTAGAAGTTCCGTCCATCACCGCATTCGAGAATGCAAGCGATACTCCCCTTTCGCTTGTGCTGATGTGCGATATCAGCGAGTCGATGAAGCCTGCTCTGCCGCTGGAAGCGTCGTTAAAAGCGTACCTCGCACAAAGTGAACTGGTAGAGACCGATGAAGTGTCCATGGTCGACTTCGGCGCTTACGTGCAGGAGAAAAATTCACGCAAGGTGATTCGAAGACTGACTTCGCTCTACGATTCACTGATCGACCAGATCCGCGCTCAAACCAATGACTTCATGCGAAAGTCGGTTGTGCTTGTCACCGACGGCAACGACAACTACAGCCTGCATAGCATGCGAGATGTCATCGATGCCGCTCAACGTCGCAATATGCCGTTCTACACGATTGCGGTCCAGGCGAAAAAGATAACGAATAAGCAGTCTGTCTTGCGGCAAATGGCGGAACAGACCGGCGGGCGTTTCTTTGTGGTCAGCACGCAGCAGCAGATGTTCACCGCGATGAAGCAGATCGAGAAGGAACTGCGCAGCTCGTTTGTAGTGACCTTCCGTGCCGATCCACGCTCGAAGGGTGTCCATAAGCTCACGATGCAGGCCCATGGTAAGAACCTTCGATTCGTGCATCGCAGTGTGTACTTTCAGCAGGAAGAGAAAGACTTGCCGCCCGTCCAGAACATCTGGCCGGAACTAGCTTCGCATTAATCGTCGCTTTCGGCGGAAAAGGGCGGATGGGCGATCCCGGCGGCGGTAATTTCCTGCGGAGGGTCGCCGCCCGCCAACCCTTGTGCCACCACCATTTGGCGCGCACTGATGCGGAATTTCGGCAGCCTCGACAAGAACACGCCGGCGGCGGCCATGCAGACGATGCCTCCGATCGCGAGAGTCAGAGGCGCTCCGATCTTGTCTGCCACGCCTCCGGCGAAAAGCGAACCAAGTGGCGCCATACCCATGAACATCATCGTGTAAACGGCCAGCACACGTCCGCGTAGTTCATCCGGCACCATCACCTGAATGAGAGTATTGGACGTGGTGGTTTCCAACATCATTCCGTAGCCGACCGGTATAAGCAGTGCGACCGAAAGCCAGAATGACCGCGACAACGAGAACAAGATGAGGCTCGCTCCAAATCCAAACGCGGCATAACCGATCAATCGTCCAAGCCCCCGCGTTCCTGATCGCGCTGCCAGGCTCAGTGCCGCTAACAACGCACCTACACCGGTGGCGCCCATCAGGATGCCTAGTCCTTTCGCTCCTCCGTGAAGGATGCGATCGGCAAAGATGGGCATCAGCACCGCATATGGCATCGCGACGAGGCTGACCACGCCAAGCAGGAGCAGCAAGTCGCGAATCGCAATGGCGCCTCGTACGAACTGGAAGCCTTCAATGATGTGCTTGACTGGCGACGACTGCGCAATCACCCGATGCGGTGTCACCTGCATCATCAGCAGGCCGACGATCACCGCAATGTAGCTCACGCCATTGACGAAGAAACACCAACCTTCTCCAATGGCCGCCACCAGCACACCCGCAATCGCCGGACCGATAATGCGCGCGCCGTTGAACATCGACGAGTTCAGCGCGATGGCGTTCATCAGGTCTTCCTTGCCGACCATCTCCACCATGAACGACTGTCGTGCCGGAATATCGATTCCATTCACGAACCCCAGCAGCGCCGAGAGCACAAAGATGTGCCACAGTTGGATTGTTCCGGTGAGTGTGAGCGCTGCGAGAATCAGCGCCAGCACCATGGAAGAAATCTGCGTCCCGATCACGAGCTTATGGCGGTTGTAGCGATCCGCAATGGTGCCACCAATGGGAGCCGCGATGAATACAGGTATCTGGCTGACGAAGCCAATGCTCCCCAGGGCCAGCGAAGACCCGGTGATCCGGTACACGAGCCAGGCCTGGGCGATGTTCTGCATCCAGGTACCGACAAGCGAGATCAGTTGCCCGCTGAAGAAGAGCTGAAAATTACGGTGACGCAACGCTCGAAAGACGAGCTTAATGCGCGAACCGTTTTGGTCTGGCTGTGTCGGAGAGCCCATTGGAGCTGATGTATGGAACTACTCAGGATATCGCACAGGGCTCAAAGATAAAGCACGCGGTGATCGGGACACTGATCCTGTGCGGCTTTATAGAGATCGTGAAGCAAATCCGTGCCGTATTTCGCAACGTAGTACACGCCTGCGATCTCACGCTCCGGCAGATTCTTGTGTGGGAACAGGTGCGTAACCAGGTTCTCAGCGTGTCTCTCGATGATGCTGTTCCTCAAAATTTCCGCCCTCGCGGCCCGTTTCCCCAAATGGTCTACCTGGTAACGCATCTTGGCTTCCGCTCGATTCGCCGCATTCACCAGTGTCGGATCGAGTTGCTGAAGGTCGGTTCGCACGCGTTCCAGCGCGGCCGCAACAGCACGGTCAGCCGACTCAAGGTGCGACTTCAGGGAATCCGGCAGCACCCGACGAGCCATCGTCTCACGCACTTTTTCCTGGCCGGCGAAGAAGTCCATTAACGCGAGCCCGTATTTTTCCAGAAGCTTCTGCTGCTTCTGCTCGACGATCGTTGCGCTGAACCGTGCCAGAACCGGGGTGCGTCGTCCGAGCAGTTCCTCGTGTACAACTCCGACTTGTGCGAAGTAAGCCACCTCGGCGGGACCGCCAATGTACGCAAGTGTCGGAAGTAGATAATCCTGCATCACCGGACGCAGCAGCACATTGGCGCTGAAGAGTTCCGGATTGTTTTCGATCCGCCCGAGCAATTCCTCTTTGGATGACTTCTGCCCACCCACCTTGAAATGATCGTTGCTGCGCTGGACCACCTGACGCCGTCCCTGCACGATCTCGAACAGCAGCGTGGACGAACTCGTCACCTTCACTTGCTGGTGATATCCCGCAGCCTCAAGTTCTTTGCCTCGCGCCAGGAGCAGGCGGTCGATCTCCGCCGCTTTCGTCGCCGCATCGCGATAGATTGGCTCGGCGATGCGATGAAACTCCGGATCGTACGCGTCGATCAGAATGATGCCGAGCTCGGCAAAAACGCTCGCAAACAACTTTGCGAAAGCATCTCCCATCCTCTCGCCGGGCTTGTACGCCTGCACCAGGGCATCGGCAACTTCAGACGGACCAAGCAATTCCGCCAGGCGCTGAACCGGTTCGACGATCTCATCACCGAAACGAACGTCCCCAACCGGCGAATCTTCCACCGCCTTCGGAGCGACTTCCAACACCGCCAGCGAACCATCGTTCGCGGGCACGGAGACTTTGCTCACTTCGGCAAGATCATGGTCTTCGGTCGCGAGCCAGAAAATCGGAATGCATGGCACGCCCCGCGATTCCGCCTGTGCTGCAACTTCCACAGCCGAGATTGCTTTCAGGATCGAAAACAGCGGCCCGCCGAAAACTCCCACTTGTTGCCCCGAGACGGCTACCGCAGCCCCGTTGCGGAACTTGCGCAGGTTCTCCTCGCCTTTTGCGCTCAGCCCCCAGCGGCGATTCTGACTTTCCAGCAGATCCGCCACAGCCTGTCGTCTCGCTGCGGGATATTCAATGAGCTTCGCTTCGTCAGCCGCCCACTCAGACACACGTGCTGACCGCGGATAGAAAGCTTTTACTTTTTCGGATGATTGAAGGAAATCCAGGAACAGCCGCGAGGTGTGGGGGATGTATGTGAACGGCAGGCACTCGGAATGCACTAGCAATTCTCCTCGGCATCTCGGCAACAAAAAGGCATGGGCTTTGGATGTACCTCGACGATCAACGATGCAAAACCGGTCACACCGACATTCTAATGGTCACCTGCCGTGAATGTCAGTGTCCAATCCCCAAATTGCCCCTGCCTATCGGCCTTCCGTCATGCGGTCGGTAACTGCCGTAATGCACCACATAAAAGGTGTTGCTGTAAATCCAGTGTTCCCGTTTACAATCACAGAAAAGGTGAGCAACGCTTCCAAGCCCAAAATGGTCCCAGATTCCTTGCCCGTCTGTGAATTTGTTCCGGGCCAGATAAAGATTCGCATTGATGTTTCCATGGCCGCCGACGTGGAGTCTATTTCTCCTGTTGTCGCCGGAATTCTAGCCATGGCCGAGCAAATGCAGTGCGCAACCGGCAAGGAACTGGAAATCGAAACCGCGCTTCGCGAGGCCCTCGCCAACGCTATTACCCACGGCTGCCAGAACGACCCCAGCAAGACGATTCAGTGCTGTGTTGCCTGCGACATGGACCACGGCATCTTGATTATCGTTCGAGACCCCGGCAATGGATACGATCCCCTCAGGGTCCCCAGCCCCCTCATGGGCGAAAACATATACTCCAACCATGGGCGTGGAATCTTCCTGATCAACCAGCTCATGGACGAAGTACACATTCGCCGGAATGGCGCTGAAATCGTAATGCGCAAGCGCTAGGCACGATCCGGCAACTAAGGAAATTCAGCAACACCTTCGGACTTCCCTGATAATCTAGCGTTGTTCATCGATGCGGATTCTGACCCGTTACATCTTGCGTGAAGTTTTCTCGCACGCCGTGATCGGCGTCGCGATCTTCACCTTTGTCATCTTTATGCGCGACCTGGCGCGCATTCTGGAACTGGTCGTCCGTAACAGCGCCCCGATTCCAAGCGTCGCGGAACTCTTCTTCCTCACGCTGCCTACTGCCTTCACTGTCACCATGCCCATGGCGGTGCTGGTCGGAATTCTAATCGGGCTCAGCCGCCTTGCCGCCGACAGCGAAGTTACCGCGATGCGCGCCATTGGACTTGGCTCGGGAACCTTCCTGCGCATCATCGCTGTCTTCGCGATCGGAACCTGGCTGGTGGCGCTGGTGAACAATGTGTACATCGCGCCGAAGTCGGCCGCTGCCTTGTCCGACCTTCAGGATCGGCTGAAATCATCGCAGGCTTCATTCGAAGTCCAGCCCCGAGTTTTCTACGAAGATTTCAAGGACTACGTCCTCTACGTCGAAGACGCCACCTCCGGATCGGGCGCTGCGATATGGCGTGGCGTATTCCTGGCGGACCTGAAGAATCCGGCGGCTCCGAAGATCACCATGGCTCGCCTGGGCACGGTCAACGCCGAATCGCCGGACAAGCTCAGGTTGCACCAGGTAGACGGTTCATCACACGAAGTCGTGTCCCGCAGCCCCGAGCAGTATTCGATCTCTACCTTCGCAGAGTCCGATATACCGATCCAGCTTCCCTCCGTGAACGGGCAGAAAAACGAAACCACACCGATGGCCGAGGTTCCGACTCTGTCGCTTATGAGCGAGGCGCGTAAGGCCGAACCTGCACGCGCACGGCTGTATGAAATCGAGTTTCATCGCCGCTTCGCGCTGCCCACGGCTTGCCTTGTCCTGGCGCTCGTTGGTATCCCGCTCGGATTGTCTGCAAAGAAGGGCGGCAAGAGCACCGGCTTTGTACTCACCATCGCGCTAGTCTTTCTGTACTACCTGATTTCTTTGGCTGGGATGTCGATGGCGCGGCAGGGAAAGTTTCCGGTGGGGCCCGCCGTGTGGATGGGCAACATCCTGTTCTTCTTCGCCGGACTCGTACTGCTATGGCGTGTCGACAAGTTCCCCATCGAGATAGGAACCCTCCGCGGCTTTTGGGCGGGACTGCGCGCCCGTCTGGAACGGCGCCCGCAGATCGTTGGCGAGCAGGGCGAAGCCGGAGCGTTCGAACGCGCCGTCGCCCGCAAGCGCGTCTTCAGCACTCGGTTCCCGTTGTTGCTCGACGATTACGTGCTCCGCGATTTCTTCGTCTACTTCGGCATGATCGTCGGCAGCTTCCTGCTGCTGCTGTTGGTGTTCACGTTCTTCGAATTGCTCAAGGACATCGGTCGGGTCCCGATCATCATCGTCGGCCAGTATCTGCTGACAGTGACTCCCTACTTTCTCTACATGACCACGCCCATCAGCATGCTGCTTGCCGTGCTGGTTACGTTTGGTCTATTTGAAAAAGCCAGTGAGATCACGGCTATGAAGGCCACCGGAATCAGCATCTACCGTGTGGTTCTGCCTGTACTGGTGATGGCTGGCGTGGTTGCCGTTGGCCTGTTCTTCTTCGACCAACTGTATCTGCCGCAACTCAATAAGAAACAGGACGCATTGCGCAACCAGATCAAGGGCAAGCCGGCGCAGACCTATTTGCGTCCAGATCGCAAGTGGATCTTCGGCCAGCACTCGAGCATTTACTACTACGAGTTTTTCGATCCCGATCAGAACCGGTTCGGCAGCATTTCGGTATTCGAGTTCGATCCCAAGACGTTCGCGTTGACTCGTCGCATCTACGCAGCGCGCGCTCACTGGTCCGACTCGCTCCAGCGCTGGATATTCGAGAACGGCTGGGCGCGTGACTTCCGTGGACCGGCCATCGAAGACTATCGTCCCTTTGAAGTTTCGACATTTACCGAACTGAACGAGCCGCCCAACTACTTCAAGAAAGAAGTGAAGCAGTCGTCCGAGATGAACTATGAAGAGTTGCGCCGCTACATCAACGACCTGGCGCAAAGCGGCTTTGACGTCGTCCGTCTGCGGGTGCAACTGCACAAGAAGTTTGCCTTCCCGCTCATGACGTTTGTCATGGCCGTGCTGGCGGTTCCCTTCGCGCTGCGAGGAGGGCGTCGCGGTGCGCTCGCCGGGGTAGCTATGGCGGTGGGTATCGCCATCACCTTCTGGGTGAGCATGGGATTCTTTGAGGCCATGGGGAACGCCAGCCAACTTCCTGCCGCCCTGGCGGCGTGGGCGCCCGTGTTGCTGTTCGGACTGGCCGGCGGGTACCTGATTCTCAAAGTTCCGACATAAACGGAACTTCCTGCACCCGAATCACTCTCGTTACAATCTAAGAGACTTACGAGCATGCTCAAGCAACTGCGGCCACTATTCCCGTACCTGGCAAAATACCGGCGTGGGCTCCTGCTGGGAACCCTGTGCGTCTTTGCTAATAACGGAATCTGGATACTATTTCCGCAGGTTCTGAGGTATGCGGTTGACGGACTCACGGCCGGCGTTACTCAGCAGAAACTCGTCACCTACTCGCTGCTCCTTGTCGCCGTGGCCTGCGCGAAGGGATTGTTTCAGTTCCTTACTCGCTGGGTGGTCATTGGTATTTCGCGGGACATTGAATTCGATCTGCGAAACGACCTCTTCCGGCATCTCGAATCGCTCTCGTACTCCTATTATCAGAAGCACCGTACGGGCGACATCATGGCCCGCGCCACCAACGACCTGAACGCCGTCCGCATGCTGCTCGGACCGGCGATCATGTATTCCGCCAACACGTTGGTGTTTACCGCCGGAGCCTTGGCGTTCATGATCGGTATCTCGCCACGGCTTACTCTTTGGGCCTTCCTGCCATTGCCAGTCGTCAGCATCGTGGTTCAGTACTTCGGTCAGCGGATCCACGAGCGTTTCGAGCGAATCCAGGCGATGTTCTCGGACATTTCGGCTCGCGCCCAGGAGAACTTCTCCGGCGCCCGGATCATCCGCGCGTTCTCGCAGGAGAAATCGGAAGTAGCTTTATTTGAGCGGGAAAACCAGGAATACATCAACCGCAGCTTGAAGCTGGTGCGCTTGATGGGCATGCTCTGGCCCACGCTCCAAACCATGCTTGGCCTGGCCGTCGTCCTGGTGCTGTGGCTCGGCGGACGCGAAGTCATTCTTGGTCGCATGACGCCCGGTGAGTTCGTGGCCTTCAACACTTACATGGTTCAGCTCACCTGGCCGATCATCGCTCTCGGCTGGGTTATCAACATCTTCCAGCGCGGCACGGCTTCGATGGGGCGCATCAACGAAATCCTGATTGCGCAATCTGAGATTAAGGACCGTACGGAAACGTTAACTGGTACGCCTACAGAGATCGCCGGCGACATCGAATTCCGCAATCTGAGCTTCTCTTACAACAGCGGCTCGGATGTGCTGGAGAATATCAATTTGAAGGTTCCGGCCGGAACCAGCCTGGCCATCGTCGGCCCCACCGGCTCCGGCAAGACCACTCTGGTGAACCTCATCCCGCGCATCTATGACGCGCCGAACGCCGCAGTACTTATCGACGGCCGCCCAATTCAGGATTACCCGGTAGATCTTCTGCGGCGCAACATTGGCTTCGTTCCGCAGGAGACGTTCCTCTTCAGCGACACCATTCGCGAGAACATCGCCTTTGGCGTCGACAGCGCCACTGACGAACAAATCCACAACGCCGCTGCGGGAGCGAGTATTGCCGCAGACATCGAGTCGTTCCCCGAAGGCTACAACACCGTTGTGGGCGAACGCGGTATCACGCTGTCAGGTGGACAGAAGCAGCGGACTGCCATCGCCCGCGCTCTCATTCGCAATCCGCGAATACTCGTCCTCGACGATGCCCTCTCCAGCGTCGATACCTACACCGAAGAAAAGATTCTCGACCACCTCCGCGAGGTCATGCAGGGACGCACGACGATCTTCATCTCGCACCGTGTTTCGACCGTCCGGAACGCCGACCAGATCGCCGTGCTGCACAACGGAAGCATCGTGGAACTCGGCCGTCACGACGACCTTCTCGAGAAGAACGGCTACTACGCAGATCTCTACAACAAGCAATTGCTGGAAGAAGAACTCGCGACCGTCTGAGGTGCCATGCGCCGTATCGTCCGCCCCGAATTGCTCGACACCGGCCAGGCGACACCAGCGGAAATCCAGGCCTCGCTTCACGACCTTCAGTTCGTCAACCGGTGGTTTGGCGGCGTCAGCACCACCCGACAAATACTCGAGCGAGTCGCTCAACGCACCAACACCAAAGAACTGCGCATTCTGGACGTCGGATCCGCTACCGGGGATGGTCCACTTCAACTGCGGCAGTCATGCCCCAATCTCCGACTCGACGTCACTTTGCTCGACCGCGAACCCTCACGGTTCAACGGGATTGCTCATCCACCTTCCTGCGTAACTGCCGATGCGCTCGCGTTGCCATTCCGCGACAACAGCTTCGACGTCGTCTGCTGTTCCCTCTTTGCACATCACCTTGAGCCCGAACAGATCGCTGCGTTCGCCCGCGAGTCTCTGCGTGTCGCACGCATTGCATTCACCATCAACGACCTTCGTCGTTCATTCGTGCATCTCGCGCTTGTCTACGGGGGCATGCCCCTATACCGCAGTCGTGTCACGCGCCACGATGCACCTGTGTCCATCTGGCGCGCATACACGCCAGATGAAGTTCGGAAGGTCCTTGCAACCGCGACTTCAAAACCCGTGGATGTCTTTAACACCTATCTTTGCCGGATGGGAGCCATCGCGTGGAAGTAACGTACGATCTGGCAGTCATCGGCGGAGGTCCCGCCGGGTGCGCTGCGGCCATCACGGCCGCCCGCAACGGCAAACGCGTTGTGCTCTTCGAACGTGGAAAGTATCCTCGCCACAAAGTGTGCGGGGAGTTCGTCTCGCACGAATCTCATCAGTTGCTGAACAATTTGCTCGGCGATAGTCCAATTCTTCGCAATCCCGCGAGCATCACCAGAGCCCGCATGTTCGCCGACGGACACTGTATCGAGTTTGCCCTTCCAACTGCCGCCTGGAGTATCTCTCGGTTCGATCTTGATGCCGCGCTCTGGGACGCAGCAACTTCCTCCGGGGTAGTTGCCCACCAACAAAGTCAGGCTGAAGGCGTGTCTCGGAATTCTGTTCGAATTGCCGTTACAGAATTTCAAGCGCAAACCGTCATCAACGCCACCGGACGTTGGTCCAACCTCAAGCGACCCATCACACCCACCGGTCCTCGTCTGATCGGACTGAAGGCACACTTCGCCGGAGAAGATGCTCCACCTTCCACCGACATCTACTTCTTCACCGGTGGATACTGTGGCATTCAACCGGTCGGACCAAATCTCGTGAATGCCAGCGCAATGGTGCGCGCCGATGTTGCCACTAGTCTTGAGCACGTCTTTGCCGCCCATCCGGAACTCTGGCTCCGCAGTCGCGCCTGGGAGCAAACTACTGAGACCGTCAGTACCTCGCCGCTGGTCCACGCACCGCCCGAGCCTGTCACCGATGGTGTCTTCAACATCGGCGATGCCGCCGCGTTCATCGACCCCTTTGTTGGTGATGGAATCTCGCTCGCGCTGCGTACCGGAGTCCTGGCAGCAAAATGCGCACCCGACTCAATCCGCTATGAGGCGGAGTACCACCGTCGCTTCGGCAAAGCCTTTCGCACTGCGAGCATTGTGCGAAAACTCGTCGCCGCGCCTGAAGTCGTGCGCCGGGCTGCAATCTTCGCCTTCCAATCTGAAATGTTGAGGAACTACGCTCTGCGTGCGAGCCGCGCTATTTAACGGACAACCAGCACTTCGCGGATATTGTCCCTCGCGAGGAAAAATTTCAACGAAGAGTATTCCCGGAACAGGTTTTCGATGTGCCGGTTATTGAACACTCGTTGCAGTTTCACCAACGATGAACTCCCGCTGCCATTGCGGATCATCACCGGCTGGAGATCCAGCGCGTCTTCGCCCGCAATGTGGTATCGCGAGTACGGTGCATTCGGCCCTGCGTCCTTCGTATGGAAAAACGCCAGCAGCAGGCCGCCGGGCTTCATGGCCATGCATATCCGCTCGATCACCGGCTTCACCAGTTGCTCAGGCAGGTAGTCGGCGATGTCCCAGAAGAACACTGCATCGAACATCTGGCCTTTGAAGACCAGGTTCTCTTTCAGGAAGCGGTCCACGTCGAGCGTCTTGGACCCGTCTTCCGCAACGGTCACGAAGTCGGGATCCGATGCGGCCGTGAGCAAGTCCTCGGTGTGGATCTTTGAACCGCGTTCCGTTAATAGGGAGATATTGGAGGCAGAGGTTGGCCCCAGGTCGAGGAATGACAACTCTTCCTGCTTCCCGACGGCGCGCATGAATTCCTTGAATCCGCTTGAATGGCGTCTCGAACGCACCCCGGTTTCCCGGGGAGCATTCGGATCACCGCTGGAATCCTTCTTACGGAAGAACTTGAATATATCTGTGATCGAAGACATCTCAGCGACACACTGGTTCGAATAGAACGTTATTTCTTCTCAACCAGTGTACCCTGAACAACCGCCCCGGCGCTCGCCGCCGCGGCATATGCTGCAGGTTCTTTTTTGACTTCGGCTTTCGTTTCGCGCTGGATGTCGATTCCACCCTTGAAATAAGCGCCATCTTCGATGACGATCCGCTGGGTCGAGATATCGCCGACGAGCACGGCAGTTCGCTTCAACTCGACTTTATCGGTGCCGCGGATGTTGCCATCCACCTTGCCGTGCACCACCACTTCCCGTGCATTTACGTGGGCGCGAATGCGGCCATTCGGGCCGATGGTCAGCGAATTCTTTTGGAGCTCGATGGTGCCCTCCACTTCGCCGTCCAGGTACAGGTCTTCGCTCCCGGAGAGTTCCCCTTTGATCAGGACCGATTTCCCAATATGTGCTACGTCAGCGCGACTTTCGAACGACTTTGGTATCTCCACTGGGTGGACCTCCTTGGTTACGACGGGGGTATATGTTGGGGTCTGCGATACCGGCTTGTGCGGTTCGTCTTCCTTGCGCGGTTTCCACATACCAGGGCCTCGCGATCCAGGCTACGGAATGTAGCTTTTTCTTGTTGCAGTTAGAAGAATATACTCAACCCGAATCATAGCGGCAATCGGGTTTTTCACCCGACCGCCGGGTACATTCACCTTCGATTGCCTCACACTGCACTCTGCTGCTCAGGGGTGGAACCGCGATGGACACTATTGCTCATTTCGTAACCGCCCTAGCGAACTCATCTTCCTGTATTAACCAGTATGTAAACACTTTTGCCCGGTTTTCTGGGCTTTTCGCCTGACGTTGTTAACTTTTCAGTTCGCCGCAATTTTGGCCACTATGTTGCTACAACGCTGGTGTCGGTGCCGGCCGGTGGTTGCTTCGACGTGTAGACCCGAAAACCAGGGGAACAGCGGATTTGCTCGTCGCGGTGACTTAAAACAATGGGACTGCCTGACCAGCCGGCCCCGATTTGATTTCTCGACCCGTAACTTCACATCCTCCTTCTCTTAAACCAGCGGAAACGCTGGTTTTTTTACACTGTGGGTTACTTTTGAGTCATCCATAGCAACTTCTCTGCCGCCGCCAAGTTCTAATACACAGGCGAAATCTGCGTGCGAAGTCGTACACTCAATTCGATGACCCGGGTCTCTCATTCCCGCTTTGTTCTGCTGGTGGCTCTCGTTTTCGGTGCCACTGCGGCTCTCTTCGCCCAGGATTACAAGACCGACCCACGTTCGCTGGTTCGCCGTGCCATCGAGAATGAAACCCGGGAGCCTGCAAAGAAGGAATACTTCCTGTTCCGCGACAATAAGCGGAACAAGTACGGGCAGCTCCACACGCGGGAGATGGTCCAAACTCCCGATCTGGTATTGGCACGCCTCGTGGCTATCGACGGTAAACCGCTCAACCAGGAGCAACGAACCAAGGAAGACGCTCGCCTCAACCGTCTTATTAACGATCCTGAAGAACTCG
Source organism: Terriglobales bacterium (assembly GCA_035561515.1). Classification (NCBI taxonomy): domain Bacteria; kingdom Pseudomonadati; phylum Acidobacteriota; class Terriglobia; order Terriglobales; species Terriglobales bacterium. Next base: position 374,762 of record DATMXP010000007.1, read on the forward strand.
CGAAGAAACGCAAGGAGCAGCGCGAAGACGACCAGCGGGTCCGCCGTATGGTGAAGGCGATGCCCGAGGCGTTCAATTACGAATACGTGGGCAACGAACCGACAAAGAACGGTGAACTCGTCGTCCTGAAATTCTCACCCAATCCCAATTGGAATCCGCCGAACCGTGAGTTGGCGGTATTCACCGGTATGGCCGGAACCATGAAGATCGCCCTGCCACAGACGCGATTGGCTCTTATGCAGGCGCAACTCTTCAAGAACGTGGATTTCGGCTGGGGCATTCTCGGGCACCTCGATAAGGGCGGCGACTTCATGATCGAGCAGGGTGAAACCTATCCCGGACACTGGGACCTCACCCGCATGAAGCTCCATTTCACCGGCAAGGTTCTCATTTTCAAGTCGCTCAACATTTTCAGTGACGAGCAGATGTCCAACTTCCACCCCGTCCCCCCTATGAATGTGGCTCAGGCGCTCGACAAACTCAAGCAGGTCGAGACGGAATACGCCCAGAATGCGGCTGGCGGCTCCAAGTAAGCAGCCAGTCCGGCAACACTTTCAAACCTGTCAGCATCCAATTCCGTTGCGCCAGAGTACCAAGCTTTACCCGGGATAATGACAGAGTCCACTTCCGTCACGGCTGCCAAGACTGCTGCCGGCAAAATCGATGAGCTATATCGAGAGATTTTTCGACGATCCATCGACGGCATAGCCATCATCGATGCTGAGGGCCGCTACCTGGACCAGAACCCCGCCCACGAAGAGTTGACCGGGTACACCGATTCCGACCTCAAAAACCAAACACCTGCCATCCATCTAGGTCAGGAAGGCTTTGCCGAAGTCGCAGTCGCATTACAGCGCGATGGCCGTTACCGCGGAATTCTGGAGAGTCGGGGCAAAAACGGCGCCATCAAGAAACTCGACCTCGCCGCGTTTGCCGTCGCCGACGAACAGGGGCAGCCTCTCTATTACGTTGGCATCAAGCGTGACATCACCGAGCACCAGCGGATCGCCGAAGAGCGAGATTCTCGACTTCGTGAACTGGAATCGGTGTATGCCCTCACTCGAGCTTTGAATCATGCGATGGAACCGCAGCAGTTCTATGGCGCGGCCATCGATGCCTTGCTTGCCGCCACTCGCGCCGACCGTGCGTCCGTCCTTCTGTTCGACTCAGATGACAAGATGCATTTCAAGGCCTGGCGCGGGCTCTCAGAGACTTACCGCCAGGCGGTCGACGGGCATTCTCCGTGGCAGCGCAGCGATCGCAATACCGTCTCGATCTTCGTCGACGACGTGCTGGCCGAACCTTCTCTTCAACCGCTGGCTCCTGTTTTCATTGCCGAGGGAATCCGCAGCGTGGCCTTCATTCCCATCGCATCCGAAGGACAACTGCTCGGTAAATTCATGGTGTATTACAACCAGGTGCACACGTTTGCGGCCGAAGAAACCCGCATGGCGGAAGCACTGGCTTCCCACATTGCTTTCGTCATTCAGCGACGCATGGCGGAAGAAGCGCTGCGCCGTTCCGAGAAACTGGCCGCCGCCGGAAAGCTCGCCGCTACCGTGGCGCACGAGATCAATAATCCGCTGGAAGGCGTCATGAATCTGGCCTTCCTGCTTCGACACCAGATTGCCGCTGATCCCATTGCGACCCGCTATCTCGACGACCTCGACAACGAATTGAAGCGCGTGGCCCTTATCACCCGCCGCACCCTGGCCTTCTACCGTGATACCGAACCACCCGGGCGCGTGAACCTCGGACTCGTCATTGACGAACTAGTCCAACTGTTCGGGCCGAAACTCGATAACGCCTCCATCCGGATCCACTTCAGCAACAAGGGCGACTCCTTCGTTTACGGTTCGGCCGGCGAAATCCGTCAGGTGTTCCTCAACCTGCTAACCAATGCCATGGAGGCGATCGGTACTAAAGGCGAGATCGACATATCCGTCGCATCGAATTCCGACGTTGTCACCGTCCTCGTGGCCGACTCAGGCCCTGGTATCGACCCTGCCAAGCTAGTCCATATCTTCGAACCCTTCTTCACCACGAAGTTGAACACCGGCACAGGCTTGGGTCTGTCGCTCTCTCGCGAGATCGTGCAGCGTTACCACGGCACCATCGTCGCATCCAACCGCTCCACCGGTGGCGCCCAGATGACTGTCACCTTCCCGGTCGCTGCCCTGGCACAATCGGCAAAGAAGCGTGCGTAACTACGCAAGCCGCTCCACCGAATCCGCAACCTGATACATTGATTGCTGGGGTTCTGCAACTAATCGCGTTTCTAAATTGAGGTGACGTCTGCCGGCCTTCAGCCCAGAGCTGTTTGCGTTGACCCTTGCCCTCATCGGCCTCGTGATCGTTGTGTCTTCGCTACTGTCGGGATTCGTTGAACGCACTGGCTTGCCGCAGGTGGTTGTCTTTCTCGCCTTAGGAGCCGTCCTCGGCCCCTTCGGCATTGGCCTCGTCGATATTGGTGTCGACTCGCCCATCCTTCGGGTCGTCGCGACGCTCAGCCTTGCCCTCGTGCTGTTCATGGACGCTGTCTCCTTAAACATGTCCGAAGTACGGAAGCACCGGTTGCTCGGATTTCTGGTCCTGGGACCTGGCACGCTGTTATCCGCCGCCCTCGTCGCTGGCGCTTCAGTGTGGCTTCTGCACGTTCCTCTTGGGCTTGCCGCAATTCTCGGCGCAGCGCTGGCTTCCACCGATCCGGTTCTGTTGCGCGGTATCATGCGCAATCCTCAACTCACCTCGCCCGTGCGACAGGCTCTTCGAATTGAGAGCGGACTGAACGATGTAGTCCTTCTCCCGATCGTGATCGTCGGAATCGCCGCCGCTACCACGCACGCCGAACCCGGCGCTGCCGGATGGGCAAAGCTCGCCTTGAATATGGCGATTCTCAGTCCTGCGGCCGGCATCATCGTTGCCTTGTGTGCCATCGGAGCGCTGGAAGTCGTGCGTCGCCGCTCGGGCGTCCGTCGCGACTACGAGTCCATCTATTCGCTTGGTGTTGCGCTCGCGGCTTTCGCGGCGGCAGAGGCCGTCCACGGCAGTGGCTTCATCGCTGCTTTTGCTGCCGGTATCACCATCGCGATGCTCGATGTCGAACTCTGCGACTGCTTTATCGAATACGGCGAAACCACCGCCGAGATGGCGCTGCTCTTCACTTTCGTCCTGTTTGGTGTTTCGTTAATTTGGCAGGGAGTCGCAAAGGCAACACCGCTCACCGTTGTCTTCGCGATTGTCGTGATCCTCATCCGCCCGCTTGCATTTATCCCTTCGCTGACATTGGCAAAGCTCACCTGGCGTGATCGCGCACTTCTCGGATGGTTCGGTCCTCGCGGACTCAGCACATTGCTGTTGATCCTACTGCCCGTGTTCGCCCTTGTACCCGGGAGCGACTTCCTTCTCTCCGTGTGTTGCCTGGTTGTACTTGTCTCGGTATTGCTGCACGGCTTTTCGCCGATGTTCCTTCTGCGCACGCCGCCTCAGCCGCCGACCAAGCTCCCCATACCTCCGACGCAGCAACAGGAATCCTCTGGCTCCGCATCTTCGGAAGCACCCCTCGTTCAGATATCCAGCAACGAGTACATCGAACCTGACCAACTCCGCCGACTTCAGGATGCCGGAAACGTTATCGTCGCCGACGCGCGTTCCATTCGTAGTTTCGACGAAAGCACACAACTGCTGGAAGGCGCAGTTCGCCTGAATCCCGAGCACGCCGTTCGTGATGCACGTGCCCTGAACGTGCCCACAGCTTCGAACATTGCCGTCTTTTGTGCTTGACCAAACGAAGCCACGAGCGCCCGGGTGGCGCAAGAGCTCAGAAAAGCTGGATGGACGCACGCGCGCGCACTCCGCGGCGGATGGGCCGCCCTCGAATCGGGCGGATGGAAGATTGTTCCTAAAGGTGGTTAGTCGTCGGCAAGCTGATGTGGTTAGTCGTCGGCAAGCTGATCAAGAGCCTTCGCCATCGACGGGTTCCCTGGAGCGGGAATGTCACGAGGCGCGCCTTTGCTGACCAGTCCGGCCACACCCGAGTTGCAGGAACCCGAGCCGTCGTCTCGCCATTCCGTGCCGTCCGCGAACACTACTTTCTTCAGGAAGACGTTCACCAGCGGATAGTCACGATGGTAGATCACCTCACTCCAGCTCACTTGCCGCATTTCGCCAGCCTCAAGACTGTCGCGATCTCGCAGGTCGAAGAACAAGGGACGCGTAGTTTTCGCGTCGGCATACATGTCAACGCCCAGGGCAAGCTCGACGACTGCCTTGCCCGACAGATTCTTGTACGCGACATCGATCGTGTGCCCGCAGTGTACAAAGCAAGGCCGCTGGCCGGCATCCACGTAGCGCTCTGCCTTGACAACATCAACCGGGCAGGACTGCCCCGCAAACAGGAATGAGGTAAAAAGAAGGACTAACAGAAGGGGCCCCGTAAACGTACGCACATCGAACCTCGGGCACCGATGGTGACTACTTTGTATTAAGTATATGAAACGAACGAGCCGAGACCACGTGATGAGTGTCACTACACGGTGTGAGATAGCTTGGCCGCTTCATGGCCCGCGGCAATCCAAAACCGCAAATCATTAGATCAAAAATCGTAAATCCTACATCCCCAGTTCTTTCTTCAGCTTCTCCCACTTCCCGTTCACCAGATCCTTCGTCGCACGGTCGCTGTCCACCTCATCCGGCCACGGACGCGTGAATCCTTCCGCCGGCCACTTCCGTGTCGCGTCGATCCCCATCTTCGATCCGAAATCCGGCAGCCGCGACGAGTGGTCCAGCGAATCCACCGGACCGAGCATGAACTGAATGTCCCTCTCCGGATCGATGTTGTTCAACACCTTCCACACCACTTCACCCGTGTTCTGAACGTTGGTGTCTTCGTCCACTACGATGATGCACTTCGTGAACATCGCCTGACCCAGCGACCAGATCGCGTTCATCACCTTGCGGGCCTGTCCCGGATAAGACTTCTTGATCGACACGATCATCAGGTTATGGAACACGCCTTCCACCGGCAGATTCACGTCTACCAGTTCCGGGATCGTCATCTTCATCAGCGGCAGGAAGATGCGCTCGACCGCCTTACCCATATAGGCATCTTCCATCGGAGGCTTGCCGACAATCGTCGTCGCATAAATCGGATCCTTGCGATGCGTCACGCACGTCACGTGGAACACCGGATATAGGTCTTCGAGCGAGTAGAACCCGGTGTGATCGCCAAACGGACCTTCCGTCCGCAACTCCTCCAGATTCACATAGCCTTCCAGCACGATCTCTGCGTTCGCTGGAACTTCCAAATCCACTGTCTCGGCCTTGATCAACTCAACCGGCTTCTCGCGCAGGAAACCGGCAATCATGAACTCTTCCACTTCCGGAGGCGCCGGCACAATCGCCGAAAATGTCAGCGCCGGATCGGTCCCGATCGCCACCGCCACTTCCATCTTTCCGCTGGGCTGACCAGCATCCGCAATCCGTGACCCTCCGCCCGACCGCGCCATGATGTCCACCGCCGCGCCGCCTGCACCCACGGCCGCCGCTCTCATGCGCTCGCGATAATGTTCCGCCGCCACCTTCTGACGCTGCCAGTGCATCCCTGTCGTCTGCCCGTCATAAACCTGCATCCGATACATTCCGACGTTCCGCTTCCCTGTTTTCGGATCGCGCGTGATCACGCACGGTAACGTGATGAACCTTCCGCCATCCTTCGGCCAGCACTTCAGCACTGGAAAGTCTTCGAGTGAGAAGTTCCCGCGTTTGATCACCTCTTTGCACGGAGCCTTGTCCACAGTCTTTGGGAAGAACTTCCCCAGGTCCGCGAGCATCGGCAGCATCTTGATCTTGTCGAGAATGCCCTGTGGCGACTTCACATCCATGAACATGCGGATGCGGTCGCTCACCTCGTCCAGCGCCTTTACCTCCAGCGCCATGTTCATCCGCCGCGCCGACCCAAACTGGTTGATCAGCACCTTTTGCCCGGGATACCCCTTCACGTTCTCGAACAGCAGCGCCGGACCGCCACCCGCACTCTTCGACACGCGGTCGGCAATTTCCGTGATCTCCAGGATCGGATCCGCTTCCGTCCGAATTCTCCGCAACTCGCCGGCACGTTCCAGCGCCGCGATCCACTCGCGCAGGTCTTGATAGGCCAAGATTCCCCCAGGAACAACAATGTCTTGAAACAGCTGATTATAGACGCCTAATCTGCCAACTCCCCACCAGCAACTCCCATCCAATCTCCTGACGCAATTCGTTCCTGAGGTTCCCCATGCCTGTTTCCGAAAAGGACCACATCCGAGCCCTCTCGCAACTGGTTCTCAATCCAGCCCAGGCCGACGATGCCCTTTCTTTCGCCGCCTCGCTCGGTGAAGGCGACCGCGAACAACTGCTCCGCATCGCCGACTCGCACCATGTCACCGTACGTGCCATGTCCGTTCTGCACGAAACCGCCCGGCTGCGCGGAAACGATCTCGTCGCATATTGGGCTCTCCGCACCATCGAACTGGAAACCCAGCGCATTTCGACTGCGGTCGCTCACCTAGCCGAGGTTGTTCAGGAACTGGAATCTCACGGGTGCCCCGTCGTCGTTATGAAGTCGCTCGATCACTGGCCCGACCTCGGCAACGACCTCGATCTCTACTCCACCGCCACCGAGCGTCAGGTGGCCGACGTCTTCACCAACCGTCTGCGTGCCGAAATCGAGCCTCGCAGTTGGGGAGACCGTCTCGCGCAGAAATGGAATTTCAAAATTCCCGGACTTCGCGAATCCGTCGAAGTTCACGTCCAGCGTCTCGGACAAACCGGCGAACACACGCGCATGGCCCAGCGACTCGTTGGCCGTCGCGTCTACCGCGAACTCATGGGGTACAACTTCCCAGTTCCCGCGCCGGAAGAACGCGTCATCGTCGCCACGCTGCAGCGCATGTACCGCCACTTCTACTTCCGTATCTGCGATATCGCCAATACCGCCGCGATGGTCGAGCAGAACGAGATCAACTACCGCGAGCTCGAGCGTGCCGCGCACATCGGCGGCATCTGGCCCGGAGTCTGCACGTACTTGAAGATCGTTTCGGATTACGTCGAGGAATACCGCGGCGAAGCCCTGCTACTCCCGGTTCACGTCGTGGAAACCGCCGTCTGCGGCGGAGAGCAGGTTCACCCCAAGAACCGCTTCCTGCGCGTGCCGATCATGCCGCACGGTGCCCAGCTATATACGAAGCAGGTCACCACGGCCGCGCTCCGCGGAGACGTCGGCGCCACCTTCCGCCTCTCGCTCCTGCCTCCGCTCGCATCCGTCGCAGCGCTGGCCTACAAAGTTACTGGCAGCGACAAAGGGATCTGGTAGCGAACGCTGTCGCTAGCTTCGTCTCAGCATGTGCGGCAGGCCGCGCCCCCACGGTCTGCCGCACTCTGTTCCGCAAGGACTCTCCAAGTCCGATTGCGGAGCGATATTGCACACGGTCCCGCTGTCCTTAAACAGACGCGACCGAAGTTTCCTTCCATGCTCTGCTCTAGTCAAGCTAACTATCCTTAGAGATATGAGACGTGGACCATTTTGGAACAACCTCTTTCCGGCCACTTGACAGGTCATGTCCAGAGAACTACTCTCCGCACTCAATTGGAGTTCTTCTCGGGGTTCCCTCATCTAGCGGAGGTCACCATGAAACGCATATTTCGCTTTGCCCTTTTGGCGGTGATAACACTGGCCATGTGTGGCGGTGCGGTTGCCCAGTTTAACGCGGCTATCCAAGGTACGATCACGGATCAGAGTGGCGCCCTTGTCCCCGGCGCCAAGATAACCGTAACCAACACCGGAACGGGCGTTACTTATAACACCGTATCTACCAATGACGGTTTCTACCGGGTTTCCGGGCTTCCTCCAGCCGTCTACAGCGTCAGCGTCGACGCCGCAAGCTTCCGCAAGGAAGTCCTCAAGGATATTTCCGTCAGTGCCGAAAATGTCCGAGGCGTCAACATACAGTTGAGTGTCGGCGGTACGGAACAACAAGTTGAAGTCACCGCCGAGGCCGCAGCAATTCAAACCGAAAATGCGAACGTGAACCGTGGCATTAGCGCGCGGGAAATCACCGAGATTCCCCAGGTCGGCCGCGATCCTTATGAGCTCTTGCGCCTGACGCCCGGCATTTTCGGCGATGCCGCCCGTAACGGCCAAGGCAGAGCCAACTTCCTCCCGAACGGCGTTGGTCCCGGAGGATCCAGTTCATCCATCTTCCAGACCGAGAATCAGGTCCAGATCTCTGCCAACGGACAACGCGTCTCGGCGAACAGCTTCCAGGTCGACGGCGTAGGCGTGAACAGCCAGACATGGGCCGGCGCAGCCGTCATTACCCCAAATCAGGAATCGGTGAGTGAAGTCAGCGTGACGGCCGGAAGCTACTCTGCCGAAGACGGTCGCACTTCCGGCGCTCAAGTGAAGGTCGTCTCCAAGAGCGGCACCAATAACCTGCATGGAAGCGGCTTCTTCAAGTACGACGAACCCGGACTGAACGCCTACAACAAGTACGCAGACGGATGGGGGACAACAACTCGCACGCGTGTCGGCAACAAGCTTAGACAGTTCGGTGGCAGCCTCGGCGGCCCAGTGATCAAAGAGAAAGCCTTCTGGTTCTTCTCCTACGAGGGCGTCCGCCAATTCAATCAATTATTTGGGACCGGTTGGGTAACCACTCAGGACTATCGCCAGCGTGTTGCACAAGCGCGGGCAAACACGAATACGGCTACAGTTCTCGGCGCTACCGGTATTGAACCGCGCATCGTTGCCGTATCCGCTCCGAGTTGTGCCATATGGAACAATCCCGCGCTCTGTCAGGTGGTCAGCGGCGGAGTGGATGTTGGTTCCATGACGGGTGCCTACGGTCAATACGTCCCGCTCGGTACTCCCACCGGCGGCGGCTTTGATGGCCACCCTGATCTGAACTTCGTTCAGTACATGTTGCCATCAACCATTTCCGGCAACCAGTTCAACGGACGCTTCGATGTCCACCTGGGCCGAAATCAGTTCACCGCAAGTACGTACGTGACGCTCTACGACGAGATTGGCGCGAACGATGGTGCTGCTGGTGCTCCTGTGGCTGACGTGCGGAAGAAACCCGTTAACGGCGCTTACATGCTGTCGTGGCTGCGGACAATCTCCAACACCATGCTGAACGAAGCGCGCTTCAACATGACACGGTTCTCCTACAACCAGCTCTTGGACTCGGGGACAACTAACTTCGGCATCCCGCGTATCGAGGTGGAAGGTATGCCGATCCCAAGGCCAAAACTTGGTCCCGATTGGTCGGAGACAACCCCGGGCATCTTTGCCGAGAACACTTTCGAATTCCGCGACACCCTCACCAAGGTCTGGAATAACCACGCCTTCAAATTCGGATTCCAGGTTACGAAGGAACAGAACAACAACAATTTGGATGGTGGCGCACGCCCCCTCTACTCGTTCTCAGGACTGTGGAACCTAGCCAATGGCACGCCGATCTACGAACAGATCAACGCGGACCCACGGACCGGCGGAGTTCCCGACGCGCAGCGCTATTTCCGCAGCACCTACTACGCCGGATTCGTTCAGGACGACTGGAAAATCCGTCCGAACCTGACCTTGAATCTCGGCATTCGCTACGATTTCTTCAGCCCGCTTACGGAAAAGAACAACCGGATCAGCAATTTGATCTACGGATCCGACGGCCTCCTTGTGAATGCCGTTGTAAAGCCGATCGAGGGTGGCCTTTTCGGAGCTGACCACAATAACTTTGCCCCGCGCATCGGATTCGCCTGGAGTCCCTCCATCTTCGGCGACAAGGGCGTGATTCGCGGCGGGTACGGGCTTGCTTACAATCGGTTCCCCTTGCAGTTGTTCCAGAACACACGCGGCAACGTCCCCTTCTTTGCGCGTTATAACCTTTGCTGCGGAACTTCCGCGGCTGACTGGGGAAGTCCCTTTGCCGGCGGAAAGATCACGTACGTAGTCGGTAGCTCTAACTCTCCGTTTAGTTATCCTGCGAATCCGGCCTTAGCGCAAGGTATCGATCCGACTTACGGCAATGCTCTAGGTGGAAACGTGGAAATCTACGGGTCTCCGCAGAACATGCCGAATGCCTACGTCCAGAACTACTCTCTCGAAGTCCAATACGAACTGCCGCAAAGCATGACCATGGTGCTCGGCTACCAGGGAAGCGCCGGTCGCAAGCTGATTCGCTTGGTGAACCAGAACTTCCTGCAGCCTCCCGCGGGCGATCGCTGGTACGCGGTGTACTTCCCCACCCCGGACATCAACTCTTCTTACAACTCGCTCAATGCACAACTCAGTCGCCATTTCACAAATGGGATGCAGTTCCAGATGTTGTACACCTGGAGCAAGAGCATCGACTTCCTGTCGAATGAAGGGCCGGGATCGAGCACCAACCAAACCGATCCAGCACGTCTATACAACGAGCGTGGTCCTTCTGACTACGATCGCACCCACAACATGGTGATCTCGGGCATCTATGAACTGCCCTGGTACAAGACTCAGCAGGGTGCTGTTGGGCACGTCCTCGGCGGATGGCAGATCAGTGCCATCTTCAGCGCTCACTCCGGCTTTCCCTGGACGCCAGTGACTGGCACGCAGAGTTCCGTACCCATAACGGGTGCGTGGACCATCAATCCAACACGCCCAGTGGGTTATCTCGGCGGAAACCTGTTCGACACCGGTGATGACGCCTTCACCCGTCAGGGCGGAAACTTCCCTGGCGGCGGCACCAAGTACTTTGACATCAGCCATCCCGGTCCTCCGGGGATCGGCCGTAACTCTTTCCGTGGCCCTCGCTATTCGGCGCTCGACATGACGTTCGGCAAGGATACGAAAGTCCCGTTTATCGGTGAAGGAGCTGTGATGCAGTTCCGCGCCAACATCTTCAACATTTTCAATTCGCTCAATCTTCAGCCGTTCGGATTTGCGACCGGCAGCACCAAGATCGAAGATCCGCACTTCGGCATGGCAGAAAAGGCGTTGGCTGGCCGTGTTGTTGAACTCCAGGCTCGATTTACGTTTTAGCCTTTACACTCGTTCGATTGGCGGTGGGTGATCCCCACCGCCTTTTTACAATTGGACATACCGGAATGGAACGTAAGCAAACACGCCGGCAGTGGATCACGAACGCCGCGAAAGCTGCACTCGCCTATCCGATATTCAACATGGGAATCCTCGCCCTCTCGTGCGGAGGAGGAAACAAACCGACGCAGGTTCCCGCGCCCAATCCCGGATACACCGGATCCGACGACCAGTTAATGGATGAGATCGAGCGGACAGCATTCGATTTTTTCTGGACTGAAGCTAGCCCAACCACGGGTCAAGTTCGTGATCGCGCACTCGCCGTCGGTGGTGATACCCGCAAGTTCAGCAGCATCGCTTCCACTGGATTCGGTTTGACTGCATTGTGCATCGGGGACAAGCGCGGATATGGGAATTCAGCGCAGATCAAAGCCCGAGTGCTTACGACACTCGACTTCCTCGCCAATCAGATGCCGCACGAGCACGGCTTCTTCTACCACTTCGTGAATCTTGATACGGGCGCACGGTTTTCCAGCGACGTGGAAATCTCCACCATCGATACTTCCATCCTGCTCTGCGGAGTGCTGTTCGCGCGCGAGCATTACAAGGACGCGCAGATCACTGCGGCGGCAAACGCCATCTACGAGCGCATGGATTGGCCCTGGTTCCTGAACGGAGGCACAACCCTCTCCATGGGCTGGAAGCCCGAGAGCGGATTCCTGACTGCGCGTTGGGATCATTATTGCGAATTGATGATGATCTACCTGCTCGGCATCGCCTCCCCTACCCATCCACTATCACCCAGCACCTGGGAGGCTTGGACCCGTCCGCCCATTTCGTATCAGGGGTTGAACTATATCTATGGCGACTCGCCCCTGTTCGTGCACCAGTTCTCGCATGCATGGTTCGACTTCCGAAGCAAGCGCGACAAATTTGCCAACTACTTCCAGAATTCAATCGACGCCACGAAAGCACACAAGCTCTTCTGCCTCTCGCTTAGAAACCAGTTTGCGAGCTACTCCGAGAATCTGTGGGGCATTACGTCTTCAGACTCAATGAACGGCTACACCGCATGGGGCGGCCCTCCAGCGAAGGGCCCGATCGACGGCACCATCGTTCCCGGTGCATCTGCTGGTTCGTTGCCATTTTTGTTCGGCGATTGCATCGCGGTCCTCCGAAACATACGAAGCACTTACGGCCAGCTGGCCTGGAAGCGATATGGCTTCGTGGATGCCTTTAACCCGTTGACGAATTGGTTCAACCCCGATGTCATCGGCATCGATCAAGGCATCTCGATGCTCATGGCCGAAAACCAGCGCTCAGGATTCGTGTGGCAAGTATTCAGCTCAGCGCCAGAAGTACAAAGCGCCATGAAAGCCGTAGGATTCAGCTAGCCTTGCTGACAAATACGAGGCGTACCGTTTTGGGACAGGTTCTCCGTCCCTTCATAAAATCTACTTGGCAGTACCCGAGTTCGGGCCAATAATCCTGAAGGTTAACCCTAGGTTGAGCCCTCGCAGCTTTCTCCTGTAGTCGACAGATTGTTAATCAACCAACTTTGCACGGACGCCCGTCCTGAGTTACGCAAAGCCTTCCTACAGAATCGAGGATTCCATGTCGAGCGACAAGACCAGAAGTTACATCGCAAGTCTTGATGTAGGCCCCGCTCCTTTGAGGTTTGAAATTCCGAAGGGAGCGGAGATTCCGAAAATAGAAAATCTACCAGATGCCCTAATTGACGGTTCGTCAATGATCCAATTTCCGCCAGAAGCAACGCCCGAAATAAGGGAGAGCGTTGCCCTTTCACTATTAGCTGCTCAGCGGGTGGCGAGCTACGACAAAAGCATCCTGACTCCGGAACAATGGATCGAGCGGCACAAGGAGGTCTTGCAAAACCTGAACTGGACGGTTGAGGGGGGCGGTACTGTACGCCAGGAATTTAAAGACATCGATGTCGCGGTACACAAAGCGATCATCCCATTCTTGACTGCTGCATTTGCAGGATTGGCGTGGACCCTGATTTCGACCGCGCTCACTCAATTGCAGGAGATGGACAAGGACTCGCCCTGGATCACCCTCTATAACGCAAAGAGCCAGCGTTTTCAGATCACCGAGTATCAATTCTCGACTGTCAAAGTTGAAGGCAATCAGGTACACATGCGCATGGCATCAGCGCGCTTCGACGCTGAGTACGGCACCATCCAAGTCTTATTCGTGCGCGTGAAGAAAGAGCACGCCAAATTCGATTCCGTTGTCAGTAAATTGAATGCTCAAGCCGACTTGCTGATCGGTATGAATGCCGAACTAAAGAAGAAACTGGCCGAGATCACGAAGGAATACATCCAGAGCATCCCGGACGAGTTCTGGAAACCTGAGAAACTGCGGAAGCCCAAAGCCACGCGCACAGCCGCCTGACGTTGATGTCATACTGGCAACTGTTGGCGACCCACATCTGCCTGTCATTGGCAGATGTGGGACTTCCGCAAACTCCCATTTGGCACTCTCAGTTGTCTTACGGGACCGTTTTCCCGTTTTGAAAAAAGTGATGTCAAGGGGGTCAACGCCTTCCTTTTCGCCTAAGTTCCTGATTTAACGGCAAATATAAATTCCAAAATGCTGGCATGTTACCCCCAGCCAAATTGCTATCCTGAAAATGTAGGTGGAGAAACGATTTCATCTCTTCGTTTTTTCCATCGAAAGACGCCCCACGTGCGGTCGGCTCTTGAAGGGCTGGATACTTTAGATATTGCTTGTAAGTTGATGAAGAATAAATACATTACCCGCTGCGCCTACGCGCTCAAGACTTTACGCGAAAGTACCCACGTAAGTTGTTGATTCTTAAAGGCCGCTGCGGATTTTTTAAGTCCCCAGTCGATCACAGCGAGGGCTGACGCGGTGATTTTTCGGAACTAAAAAGGAAGGACTCACAAAAAAAGGCGCTCCTATGAGCGCCTTTTTGAACTTGGAGCGGGAGACGGGGATCGAACCCGCGACATCCGGCTTGGGAAGCCGACGTTCTACCGCTGAACTACTCCCGCTTGCGCTCCAAGTATAGCGCAATCGTCAAATGTAAACATTTTGCTAACTCGTCCCAGAGACACCCCGGGGGATGCCCACTCCGTCTAAAAAGGCGGTACCATGCTATAACCGCTAGACGACGGCGCCCAGCGTGGGGGATTCAATGCGCTACCAGAAAGCTCCTCTCCTACTCCTTCTCTCTTTGTCAGTCACTTTTGCGCAAGCCCAGACCGGCGGAAGTTCCGGCGGTAAAGGAGGCGGCTCAACTGGAGGATCCACCGGTGGCAGCGTCGGGACTCCAAGTTCTGGCAGTCGCACGCCTCGCCAGATACCACCACTCCCTGGCAGCGAGATCAATCGCCCCATTTACATCAGCGGCAACGTGGTCATGGAACAAGGCGGCCCCATTCCCGAACCTGTTGCCATCCAGCGCACCTGTGGCACCCAGGTCCGTCGCGAAGCCTACACCGATTCCAAGGGAGGCTTCAGCTTCATGTTCGGTGATAACATGGGCATTCTTCCGGACGCCTCCGAGAACGTTCCCATTCGCCCCAGCAGCTCTTTCACACGCGTCACGACCGCACAACTGTGGAACTGCGAATTGCGCGCCGTTCTGCCGGGCTACATCTCCAACGTTATCTCCCTCGCAGGACGCCAACTCACCGACATAGGCGATGTTGGCACCTTCGTCCTTCACAAGACCAGCACCGGCGAAGGCGACAGCATCAGCGTCATCAGCCTCCAGGCGCCTGACAACGCCCGCAAGGCTTACCAGAAGGCGCGCGAAGCCTACGACAAGAACAAGTTGCAGGACGTCGAGAAACAGACCACTAAAGCCATCGAGATCTACCCTAAGTACGCCGCCGCCCTCGACTTACGAGGCCGTGCCATGGAAAAGCTGAATCGGCGCGATGACGCCGCCCGCGATTACCAGTCTGCCATCGACGCCGACAAGAAGTTCGTACTACCCTACCTGCGCCTCGCGACTCTGCTGGCTTTCAAGAACGACTGGCCTCAAGTCCTGAAGCTGACCGATGAAGCAGTGCGACTCGATCCCGGTGGCTATCCGTTCGCCTACTACCTGCAGGCCGCAGCGAACTTGAATACCGGCAATATCAACGAAGCCGAGCGCGGCGCACTGAAAGCCGTAAGCCTCGACAAAGATCATCGCTATCCTCGCACCGAACTCCTCGCCGGCATCGTGCTCCAAACCAAAGGCGAGCATGCGAAAGCGGTACCCCACTTCCAAAACTTCCTAAAGATGGCGCCGAATTCAGCCGAGGCCCCGGACATCAGGAAATATCTGGTGCAACAGAACGCTGCCGTCACTCCCCCGGAGGTTCCCAAGCACTAGCCGGCACCAAGGCGTTATTTGGTTTCCAGACGTGCTGCTTTGCACGTAAGATTAGGGTCCCAAAACAGTCCGGAGGTGTCCCATGCGCTTCCAGCAGCGCGCCTTACTGGTGCTACTTATCGCCCTGCCCTGCCATCAACTCATGCACTCCCAGTCACGAGGATCTAATCCGAATAATGACCCGAACGCGCCGGCCTCGTCCGTGGCGAGAGAAATGCCGACCATGCCGTCGAGTCGCGTCGTTCAGTTGACGGGAAGGGTTGTCCTGGACCAGGGCGGCAGTCCACTGCCCGAGCGCATCGCCATCCAGCGCGTCTGCGGAGACAAGATCGTTCGCGAAACCTACACCGACAGCAAGGGCCATTTCAACTTCCAAATCGGCCAGAATCGCATGGAATTTCAGGAAGCTTCGGAAAGTGGCCCAGGCCGCGCAACAGAGCAATCCACCGGTGCTGCGGCCCGTGAACTTTGGAATTGCGAACTTCGGGCTTACCTTCCGGGCTACGTTTCATCGTCGGTTTCGTTGGCTGGACGCGACAGCAGCATGTTCGGCGACCTTGGCGTTATCACCCTGAAGAAAGTCAATCAGGGCACAGGCGAGACCGTTAGCTCCACCAGCTTAAGCGCGCCGGGCGATGCGAAGAAGGCTTTTGAAAAGTCACGGGAAGCCTTCGAAAAGAAGAAACTCGAAGAGGCGGACAAGCAAAGTGCTAGAGCCGTGGAAATCTATCCCCAATACGCCGCGGCCTGGGACCTTCGCGGCATGATCCTCGAACGTCTGGGTAAGAACGACGAAGCACGCAAGTGTTACGAATCTGCCATCGCTGCCGACAGCAAGTACGTCTTACCCTACGTAAAGCTAGCGTCGCTTCATGCCGCCAAGCCTGATTGGCCGGCCGTCTTGCAGGTCACCGAGACAGCCATCGGTCTTGATCCGGTCAGTTTCCCAATGCTGCACTACTTGCGCGGCGCGGCATTCTTGAGTACTGGCAAACTTGCGGAAGCCGAACAGTCGGCGCTCCGAGCAGTTGAACTAGACCGAGAAAGGCGTTTTCCACGCACCGAGTTCCTGGCTGGCATCATTCTCCAGACCAAAGGTGACCACGCAAATGCGGTGCCGCATTTTAAGAACTATCTCCGAATGGTTCCCGACAGTGCTGAGGCTCCCAAAATCAAGCAATATCTCGCCGAGCAACATTCATCTGCGGCTACGCCAGCCCAAGCCAAGTAATCCCGAGGGCTGTCTTACAATGAAGGCAGCC
This sequence comes from Terriglobales bacterium, assembly GCA_035561515.1. Taxonomy (NCBI): domain Bacteria; kingdom Pseudomonadati; phylum Acidobacteriota; class Terriglobia; order Terriglobales; species Terriglobales bacterium. The sequence continues at coordinate 391,446 of DATMXP010000007.1, forward strand.
CTTTCTTTTGGATTACGAATTGAAAACCAGCATCTTCGAAATTTTTAAGATCGGTATTGGACCCTCCAGTTCTCACACCGTTGGACCGATGCGCGCGGCACGTGACTTCGCAGCGCGAGTCGATGAGAGCGGTAAGCTCCACCAAGTCGAGCGCATCTCAGTGGAGCTCTACGGCTCACTGGCACTGACCGGAAAAGGACACGCTACTGATCGAGCGGTAATTCTTGGGCTGATTGGCGAAGTTCCCGACCTGGTAGATCCCGCGACAATCGATAGCAAGGTCCAGTTGGTGCATGAAACCGAGTCCCTAAACCTCCTCGGCAAGAAACGCATACCGTTCAACGAAAGCGGTGACATCGTCTTCTTAAAGAAAGAAACGATGCCCGGCCACTCGAACACGGTCCGCTTCACCGCGTTCGGATCACACGGCCAAGTGCTGGACACGCAGACGTACTATTCGATCGGTGGCGGATTCATTCAGCGCGAAGGTGAACCGGAATCTGCCGGAGAGAGAGCGCCTGTACCGTACCCGTTCCGCAGCGCAAGCGATCTGCTTGAGATCGGAAATTCCACGGGCCTCGCGGTATGGCAGATCGCACTAGCGAACGAGAAGGCTTGGCACACGGAAGCCGAAATCCGTTCTTACCTTGAACGGGTGTGGCACACGATGGAAGCTTGCGTCCAGCGCGGCTTACAGACGGAAGGCATTCTGCCGGGAGGACTGAAGGTGCGGCGCCGTGCCCCTGCGCTCGCCCGTAAGCTCGCGGCTCGCAATAGCACTGATCCTCTCGCTCCCATCGATTGGGTCAACGCCTTTGCGATGGCCGTGAACGAAGAGAACGCGGCCGGTGGACGCGTTGTGACCGCTCCCACCAACGGCGCTGCCGGAATTATTCCGGCGGTCGGTCATTACTATCGTCGATTCGTTTCGGGTGCGAACTTCGAAGGCATTCTCCGCTACCTGCTGACGGCCGGGGCGATCGGGATTCTCTACAAGGAGAATGCATCCATTTCCGGCGCCGAGGTGGGATGCCAGGGCGAGGTCGGCGTTGCATGTTCCATGGCCGCAGGAGGACTTGTCGCAGCCGAAGGCGGCACTAATCTTCAGGTGGAATATGCGGCTGAGATCGGAATGGAACACAACCTCGGCATGACCTGTGACCCGATCGGCGGCCTGGTACAGATTCCCTGTATCGAGCGGAACGCGATGGGTTCGGTAAAAGCCATCAACGCTGCCCGCATGTCGATGCAGGAGACCGGCGATCACAAGGTGTCGCTCGACCAGGTGATCAAGACGATGTATCAGACCGGGCTGGATATGCAGTCGCGCTACAAAGAAACCTCGTTGGCGGGATTGGCCCTGAACGTCATCGAGTGCTGAGACAAAGAAATAAGGCCGCACATGGCGGCCTTTTATTCCAAGCCTTGAAGCTACTTCTTCTTCAGTCTCTCCAGAGCAGCGCCAACAATCAACGGCAGTCCCACCGTGGCATCGAGAAGAACTTCGGCGAATCTGCCGCCTTCTTCTTCCGGCACGAACTTGCCCCACGAGACCGCTTCCCTGTATGGAGATCCTGACAACCCGCCCCAGTTCACCGGCTCCGGACAAATCCGCAGTCCATAGTGATACCGCTTCAGTTCCACGTCTTCGCCGCCACGGCGCACGCGCAGTTCGCAGTATGGTCCGAACTGCTGCGACCAGTTGCGAGGCACACCGCCACCAATTGTGAAGATGCCTAGGCGCTTTTGTGCGAGGAGTGTCTCGGCAAAATGATTGAGATCATAGAAAGGATCAAAGGAAATTAGCTGGCGTCCCTCTTTTGCACGTTTGCGGTTGTGGAGGGCAAAGTCCAGTCCAAGTTCGGAATCTGAGAACGCGGGAACGAATACCGGAACGCCCTTTTCATAGGCGGACTTCAAGATGCCGCGGTCCTTCACGTTCTCGCTCAAATACTTCCCGATCTCGCGGTTCACCTTCCACGAGCACATCGTCTCCTTGGCGTCCCACTTTTCGAAGATCTGGGCAACGATGCCTTCCACGAAGTTCAGGTTCGTCTCCGGTTCAAGGGTGTCGTAGACACGGTTGTACCCCGCTTCGTATAGCTCGACGTCGTCCATCTTCGGGTCGTAGCGGAAGTGCGACTTCCCCGCTGCTTCCACGAGGCCATGCGCCATCAGCGCGCCGGTGGAAACTAATGCCTTGACGATGCCGGCGTCGATCAGGTCGGCGATCACCAGTCCCTGCTTTGCGACCGTCATTGCGCCGGAAAGGGTCATGACGACAAAGCAGTCTTTATCGCGAGCCATCGCTTCGAGCACGTCAGCGCCATTGCCGATTTCGCGTGCTCCAAATGCGGTATTCCCCATTGCGGTGACGAGGTCATTCACACTCTTGATCTTTGAGAGATCGAGCGGCGCCAGGGGAATCAGTTTGTCGGAAACCGGATCGTGCAGCTTGCGGTCGATACCCGCGCCTTCCTGTTGATGCTTATCGTGCATGGGCTCCTCAGAATGAATCAGATGATGATGTCCAATCCATCAAAGTAAATGCCGAGAGGGCGACCGTCAATGTCAACACGGAAAGAACGGCTGCAACGACAAACTAGGCTATAATCCACAGCCTCAAAGGAGCTCCCAATGCTCTTGCGGCACCACGTTTTGCATTCGACCTTATTACTTGGAGTGATGTCGGCCCAGATTGTCCTCGGATTAGCAATCCAGCAAGGACTTGACGGTTCCGACGGCTTTGGGTCAAACGATGTCGTGCTGAATGCACCGGTGTGTGCCAGCTTAACGTCGACCCGCGACCAATCACTCCCCGACGGCAATCGCATAACGAAAACATATTCTGTCCGGATTTGCCGAGATTCTCGGGGTCGAACATCGCAGATGTTCGATGAACCGAATGCCCCTGAATTTCGTCCCGACGTAATACAGAACCCTGCAGTCAACGAGCGCATCATTCTAGATCCAGTTCGCAGAATCGCGGCGAAGCACGTCATGCGATTCGACATAACACGAGGTTTCTCCCCGTACGCCGCGGGGTCGTCTGACATCGTGATTGAGGACCTGGGTGACGCTTGGATTGACGGCATCTTCACTCGCAAGTCGAAAATTACGCGCACTATTCCCGTCGGCAGAATGGGCAATGAGCACGAGATGAAGATTGTGGTGGAACGCTGGTACTCTCCGGATCTGAAGATCGTCGTCCTGCAAAAGCAACGCGATTCGATGGGATCTTCGGTTACCGAAGTAAAGAATGTCGTCCCCGGCGAACCCGAGTACTCTTTGTTCGAAATCCCCCCGGATTACACAGTGGACACCACTTACATGCAGCGCGAGCCAAACCTGAAATAGAGCGCTGTTATATTGTAGGAAGTTCGAATGTTGCGTTGGAGGCGTGTGTCTTGGCGAGTGAGCGTTTCACTGTCGGATTAGTCCAGATGAAGTGCGGCCCTGAGCCCGAGCAGAACCTCGCCCATGCCATCGAGATGACCCGCGAGGCTGCCGGAAAAGGCGCGCAAGTCGTGTGCCTGCCCGAGTTGTTCATGACGCAGTACTTCTGCCAGCGCGAGGACCATGCGCTCTTCGACCTTGCCGAACCGATCCCCGGACCGACCACGCAGAAACTGGCGGAAGTTGCCAAGCAGAATAAGATCGCGCTCATCGCTTCGTTGTTCGAGAAGCGTGCGCCTGGTGTCTATCACAACACCGCCGCCATCTTCGATTCCGACGGATCGATGAAGGGCATGTATCGCAAGATGCATATTCCCGACGATCCTCTCTATTACGAGAAGTTCTACTTCACGCCCGGTGATCTCGGGTACCAGGCGTTTAACACCGCACCGGGCAAGATCGGCACGCTCGTCTGCTGGGACCAGTGGTATCCGGAAGGCGCACGTCTGACGGCGCTCAAGGGCGCGAACATCATCTTCTACCCGACGGCGATCGGTTGGCATCCGGCGGAGAAGGCCGAGTGGGGCGACGCCCAGTACGATGCGTGGCGCACGATCCAGCGCGCACACTCGATCGCGAACGGAGTGTTTGTCGGCGTGGTGAATCGCGTCGGGCATGAAACTGGCAACGTTCGCGGCAACGAAGTCAAAGGCGCAGGCCTCGACTTCTGGGGTGGATCCTTCATCAGCGACCCCTTCGGACGCGTGATCGCCCAAGCTTCGCACGATAAGGAAGAAATCCTGATTGGCGAAGTGAACACGAAGCTCATGGAGGAGATCCGCCGCAACTGGCCCTTCCTTCGCGATCGCCGGATTGACTCGTACTCGCAGATTACGCACCGCTTCCTGGACTAAAGAACAACTTGGCAAAGAACCCACAATTCCGCATGCCCGCCGAATGGGCGCCGCACGCCGCCACGTGGCTCGCGTGGCCGCACAACAAGTCCGACTGGCCAGGTAAGTTTCAGCCGATCCCGTGGGTGATCGCCGAGATCGTGCGGTATCTCGCGCGCAACGAACGCGTTGAGCTCATCGTCCAGAACGAGGCCGAAGAGAAACAGGCACGCAGCGTATTGAAACGTGCGGAAGGGCTGATTGAGCCCAACAAGATCACGTTGACCGATCAAGGGCGCGGCGTGCGCTTTCATCGTTGGCCCACAGACCGCATCTGGACGCGTGATTCCGGGGCCATCTTCGTCACCAAGCCGGGTGCAAGAGATTCCGGCGACATTGAAGATCGCGAACTCATTCGTCCGGTCAATTTCCGCTTCAACGCCTGGGCCAAGTACGACGACTGGAAGCACGACAACCAGGTTCCGCTTCGGATGGCGAAGGTCCTCAAGCTCGACGCGATTAACGCTGAACTACCGAACGGAAGCAAGCCTCGTCACTTCGTGCTTGAGGGTGGATCGATCGACACGAACGGCAATGGCGTATTGCTCACAACCGAAGAGTGCCTGCTCTCGCCAATTCAGCAGCGCAATCCCGGCCTCACTCGCGAGCAGGTTGAACAGGCGCTGTGCGATTTCCTTGGGCTGGAGAAGATTCTCTGGCTGGAAAGTGGCATCGTCGGTGACGACACGCACGGGCACGTCGATGACATCACCCGGTTCGTTGCGAAAGACACGATCCTCACCGTTGTCGAACCGAACACGAGCGATCCGAATCACCAGATCCTTGCTGAAAACATGAAGCGGCTGAAAAAGATGACCGACCAGAACGGACGCCGCTTCCAGATCCTCGAGCTACCCATGCCAGATCCGGTCATCTTCCGCGGACAGCGCCTCCCTGCCTCGTATGCGAACTTCTACATCGCGAATGGAGTTGTGCTGGTGCCGGTGTTCAACGATCCGAAGGATCGGGTCGCGCTTAATATCCTCGCCGATCTGTTCCCGAAGCGCGACGTGGTTGGAATCTACTGCCGCGATCTGGTGTGGGGACTCGGCACGATCCACTGTATGACCCAGCAGCAACCGGCGATCTAAGCCGAACGCGCGTGCGTCTGAGCGGCATCGGCTTTCGCCATCCACTTGCCGAGTTGGCCTGTGAAGATCAGGTACACCATGCGAAAGTCGCTGATGAACGACCACCACGGATGGCCGAACGTTGCGGGTCTGTTTCCTTCAACGACAAAGTGTCCGAACCACGCGAAGCCGTAACCGATCACCGGCCACAGTAGCGCGTACCAGGGATGGCCGCTTGCGAACGCCCACACCGCCACCGCGAGCCCTAATAAAGTCCCGCAGCAGTGCAGGGTGCGATTTCCCGGGTGGCTGTGCGCGCGCAGGTAAAAGGCGAAGAAGTCGTCGTAGTCGCGGAATTCAGTCTTGCTCATATGCCCCACGTTGACGATTACTCTGCGCCGAATCGACCGTTTTGGCAAGTGATGGCAAATGAAAAGGCCGGAACCGAAGTCCCGGCCTTGGCTGCACAAGGAAGTCTTACTTCTTGTAATAAGCTCTCCAAACGCCAACGCCTACCGTGCCGAGTCCGAGCAACCCAAGCAGGGGCAGTTCAGATCCGGTCTGCGGAAGTGCGCCGCTCTCGGAAGAGTTGGAACCTGCGCTCTGGTCAGCCGCGGTTCCGGAGGCGTTCGGGTCGGTTGCGTTCGAACGCGGAGTCGTGTCGGTCGAGGTCGAGCCAGCCGTACCGGTCTGGTTCATGTCCGTCGAAGTGCTGCCGGCGGTGCCGGTCGTGTCGGTAGCGGACGTACCGCTGCCTACCGAGCCTGCCGCTGCGCCGCTCTGATTCGTGGTCGATCCAGCGGTGCTGCCGGTCTGATCATTGGTCGTCGCCGCACCAGTGGTGCCGCCCGTGGTGGTACCCGCTGCTGCGCCGCTCTGAGTGCTGGTGGTACCTACGCCAGTCGTATCTGTCTGGCTGCTGACGCCAGGAGAAGTCGTGGTGCCCGTTCCTGCCGCATCATTGGTGGTAGAAGTTGCGGAGCCTGAAGTCGTTCCAGTGGTACCGATAGTTGCGCCAGTCGTATTGGCCGTTCCTGACTGATCCGTGGTGGACGGAGTTGTTGCCGCCGCGCCGGACTGATCCGTGGTGGACGTTGCGCTTCCGGTGCCAGTCTGGTCCATCGTGCCCGTGGAAGTCGTGCCCGTGGTGGTGCTGGTAGTACCGGTCTGATCCGTGGCCGTTCCGGTCGTGCTGGTCGAAGTACCCGGTGTGGTTGTAGCCGGCTGGCTTTGTGTCATCGAGGGATCGCTCGTCGTGCCTGTTGTCGACCCAGTGGTGCCTGTAGTTTGGGCGGATGCTACTCCAAGGCAGAGCAGCAACGCCGCCGTCATCCCCAGTGCTTTCATGCTGTGTTCCTCCCGCTAGACTGCTGCGCAGTCTTGAGTTCATCTCGAAATTCACGAAGTGGCGTCTGCAATGGGATGGGGTCGAACCCCATGAAGTTGTCAAGTATTCGAGAGTTGCTCACTTTAGCGTTAAGCCGCTCTGGCCAGAATTGGTGATCCGGGTCTCTGGGGTGGCACGAAACGTAACATCACTTCTCGCCGCAACTCACGACGAAGCGTGACCAGCAACACGACATTCAGGGCCCCCCGCATTGCACACTGTACGTGGCGCTTTTCGTCTTGTGGAGGACAACAGGCGCACACACTTTGTGGAGGACGAATGCAGCTGAAACCTGGTGCAGTCCCGCCACCCAATGAGGACAAACGTTGGCGCATCGTGGAAGGAACAATGCGCCGTCACGGCCACCAATCCCACGCACTCATAGAAGTTCTACATACAGTTCAGGAATGTTTTGGGTATCTCGACGACGTTGCCCTGCGGTGGGTCGCACGAAACCTGCGACTTCCCTACAGCAAGGTGTATGGCGTCGCGACCTTCTATCACTTTTTTACCCTGAAGCCACAAGGCAAACACACGTGCGTCGTGTGTACCGGCACGGCCTGCTACATCAAGGGTTCTACAGCACTCATAAACGCCGTTACCGCAAAAGCGAAAATCACACCCGGAGAAACTTCGGATAACAAGCAGGTCTCGCTGCTGACGGCGCGCTGCGTAGGCTCGTGCGGCTTGGCGCCAGCCGTTGTGTTTGACGGCGAGGTCGCGGGCAAAGTCACACCCGAACAGATTTCCAAGCGGGTAGAAGGGTGGATGCGAAATGACGCTTGATGAACTTCGCGAACTGGCCGAGACGGAGCGCGAGAAGCAGACGCAGGTGAAACACGAAATTCATGTGTGCACTGCAGCGGCGTGTCTCTCTCAACGAAGCGATCAGGTGAAAGCTTCGCTCGAAGCCGAGATCAAGGCCCACGGCAAGGAAGATTGCTGCAAGGTGAAGGGTGTCGGCTGTATGGGCCTATGCGCCGCCGGCCCGCTGGTTTCGGACGAGTCCAACGGACGGCTATACCAGAACGTTCGCCCGGCGGATGAGAACACCGATACGAAGGAGATCGTTGCTTCTCTGGAGAGCGAACCCGTCGAGAGGCTGTCGCTCTCGCCTGAGCTTCCCTTCTTCAAAGAGCAGAAGAAGATCGTTCTCGAAAACTCCGGCAAGATCGATCCCGAAAGAATTGAAGACTACATCTGCGCTGGCGGCTACGAAGCCCTGCTTACCGCGTTGACAGAGATGCGGCCTCTGGAAGTGATTGAGCAGATCACCAAGAGCGGACTTCGCGGTCGAGGTGGAGCTGGATACCCGACAGGGTTGAAATGGTCGACGGTTGCGAAGGCGTCTCCGCATAACGGAGCGAAGTACGTCATCTGCAACGGGGACGAAGGCGATCCCGGGGCCTTCATGGACCGTAGCGTTCTCGAGAGCGACCCGCAACGGGTGCTCGAGGGCATGGCCATCGCTGCATACGCCGTAGGAGCGAATCGTGGATTCATTTACGTTCGCGCCGAATATCCGTTGGCGATCAAGCGGCTGAAGATCGCCATCAAGCAGGCAGAAACGATGGGGCTGCTCGGCGCCAACATAGCCGATACAACCTTCAGTTTCAAGATCGAGCTTCGTCTCGGAGCAGGAGCATTCGTCTGCGGCGAAGAGACCGCGCTGATTGCATCGGTCGAAGGCAAGCGTGGAAATCCTCGTCCCCGGCCGCCTTATCCGGCACAGGAAGGCCTGTGGAATGCTCCCACGCTCATCAACAACGTGGAGACATTCGCCAACGTTGCGCCCATCATCCGCAACGGAGGCGCGTGGTACGCCGCCATCGGCACCGAAAAGAGCAAAGGCACAAAGGTCTTCGCTCTTGCGGGACGAGTCGCCAATACCGGCTTGATTGAGATTCCCATGGGCATGCCGCTTCGGCATGTGATTTATCAACTCGGCGGAGGCATTCCGGATAACCGCAGATTCAAAGCGGCGCAAACTGGAGGCCCCTCGGGGGGCTGTATCCCCGAAGAGTATCTCGATATGCCGGTCGACTACGAGTCACTCGCCAGCGTGGGGTCCATCATGGGATCGGGAGGACTGATCGTCATGGACGAGACCTCCTGCATGCCCGATGTAGCGAAGTACTTCATGGACTTCTGCTGCACCGAGTCTTGCGGCAAATGTATTCCGTGTCGTGTGGGCACGGTCCACATGCATAACCTGCTGAGTCGGATTACGGCAGGAGAGGCGACACCGGAAGATCTCGCTCTGCTGGAACGGCTCTGCGATGTGGTGCGTAACACCTCGCTGTGCGGACTCGGCCAAAGCGCGCCGAACCCGGTTGCCACCACCCTCAAATACTTCCGGAAGGAATACATAGACCATATACACCACAAGCGATGTACCGCAGGCGTCTGCGAAGGACTGGCACGCCCGGGCAAAGACGATAAGCCCAAAGGCAAACCGGCGGAGGTGACCGCATGAAGCCCAACACCGCCCAGATCACCACACTCAAGATTGACGGGCACGATTGCGGCGCGCGCTCCGACGAAACCATCCTCGATGTCGCGCAGGAGAACAACATTTTCATCCCGACGCTCTGCCACATTGACGGACTCCAGGACATCGGAGCGTGCCGTCTCTGCCTGGTCGAGATCAAGGGCAGCAACAAGTTGCTTCCGGCTTGCGTCACCCGTGTGCAGGAAGGCATGGAGGTGACCACCAACTCCCCGCGCCTCCAGCACTATCGCAAGGCAATTCTGGAAATGCTTTTCTCTGAGCGAAATCACATCTGCTCGGTATGTGTGTCGAACGGCCACTGCGAACTGCAATGGCTGGCCGAACAGCTTGGACTCACTCACATCTCGGTTCCCTACCTGCACCCGAAGCTGGAAGTGGATGCCTCCAACCGTCGCTTCGTAGCCGACCACAATCGCTGCATTCTCTGCACTCGCTGTGTTCGCGTCTGCGACGAAATTGAAGGAGCGCATACCTGGGATCTGTACGGACGCGGCGTTGACACCCGGGTTGTCAGCGACCTGAAACAGCCTTGGGGCGAATCGGAAAGCTGCACTGGTTGCGGCAAATGCGTACACGTGTGTCCCACCGGGGCACTTGTCGAGAAAGGCAGATCGGCCGGAGAAATGACCAAGCGAGGACAATTCCTTCCCTATCTCACTCTCATGCGGGAGGAACGCCAATGACCAAGGCCCGTGTCGCCACCGTGTGGATGGACGGCTGCTCCGGCTGTCACATGTCGTTCCTCGATATGGACGAACGCCTGCTCGATCTCGCCGATCGGATGGACCTCGTTTATTCACCTCTTGTTGATCTAAAGGAATTTCCGCTGGAAGTAGATGTCGCCATCATTGAAGGCTCCGTCTCCAGCGAAGAGGACCTTGAGAAGCTGTATCACGTCCGATCCAGGACAAAAGTGCTCGTCTCCCTCGGGGACTGCGCTGTCACCGCCAACGTTCCCTCCATGCGCAATCCGTTCGACCTGGATTGCGTACTGCGCCGAGGCTACGAAGAGAATGCCGACGTCAATCGACAGGTGCCAGTGGAGAACGTGCCGCGGCTCCTGCCGCGTGCTCGCCCGCTACACGAGTTCGTGAAAGTTGACGTATTCGTTCCCGGATGTCCACCCAGTGCCGACCTGATTCACTTTGTCGTCTCAGAGCTGCTGGAAGGACGTACACCCGAACTCGCCGGCCAATGCCGGTTTGGCGCATAGCGGAGGAGCCGATGCCAACCATCACCATTGACCCGATCACCCGAATCGAAGGGCACTCACGCGTCAGCATCCATCTCGACAAGAGCGGCATGGTGCAGGACGCCCAACTTCACGTCACCCAGTTCCGCGGATTCGAAAAGCTGTGCCAGGGCCGCCCGTTCTACGAAATGCCAGCCCTCATGGCCCGCATCTGCGGCATTTGTCCCGTGTCGCATCTCATCGCTTCGGCCAAAGCCTGCGACGCTCTGCTTGCGGTCCGCATCCCTGAAACCGCTGAACGCCTGCGCCGCATCATGCATCTGGCGCAGATCATCCAGTCGCACGCGCTGAGTTTCTTCTATCTCTGCTCGCCCGACTTCCTGCTCGGCATGGACTCCGATCCAGCGCACCGGAACCTCTTCGGCGTCGCTGCGCACTCGCCGCAACTCGCGCGCGACGGCGTCCAGTTGCGCAAGTTCGGACAGGAGATCATCCGTATTCTCGGCGGGAAGCGTATCCACCCCGCGTGGATCGTCCCCGGCGGCGTCAGCAATCCGCTGAAGGCCGAAGACCGCGACGCCATCCTAAAGATGGTTCCAGAAGCTCTGGAGATCGCGCAACGAACCCTCACCTGGTTTAAGCGGCAGCTCGAGAACTTCCGGGAGGAGATCCGCGTCTTCGCCAACTTCCCTTCACACTTTCTTGCTCTCGCAAAAGACGACGGCGGTCTTGCCTTCTACAAAGGCTGGATCCGCATCGTCGATGCCGACGGCGAGATCGTGAACAACTTCGAGGCTCGCGACTACCAGGAGTACATCGGCGAGGCCGTCGAGCCGAACTCATACCTGAAGTCTCCGTTTTACAAGCCGCTCGGATATCCACAAGGCATGTATCGGGTTGGACCGCTGGCCCGCCTGAACATGGCGCGCCATTGCGGCACGCCGCTCGCCGACCAGGAACTCGCCGAATTCCGCGAACTCGAGCGCCGATTCGTGCTCTCGTCGTTCTATTACCACTACGCGCGTCTCATCGAAATCCTGTTCTCGATTGAGCGTATCGAGTGGCTGTTGAACTCCGAAGGCATTCTCTCCGATCACGTTCGCGCCTACGCCGGCCCCAACGAATACGAAGGTGTTGGTGTCGCCGAAGCGCCCCGTGGCACGTTGATCCATCACTACAAGATCAACCCGAATGGCCTTATCCAGACCGCGAACCTCATCATCGCCACATCACACAACAATCTGGCCATGAATCGCGGCCTCACGCAGGTTGCCAAGCACTTCATCAAAGGGCGTGTTGTCCCCGAAGGAGCGCTCAACCGCGTGGAAGCTGTGATTCGTGCTTTCGATCCATGTTTAAGTTGCTCTACGCATGCCGATGGGCGCATGATGCTTAATGTTCAGGTATTCAGCTCCGACGGCGAACTAATCAACGAGGTCAACAGGTAATCCATGGCAGACGTGCTCGTAATCGGTTACGGCAATCCGCTCCGCGGCGATGATGGCGTTGGTCCGGTCATCGCCGAAGAGATCGCGAAGAAGATATGCGATCCACAGTCGAAGGTGCAGGTGGTCGCGTGCCACCAGCTCAATCCGGAACTGGCAGAAGCCGTAGCCGATACGCGCGAAGTCATCTTTGTGGACGCCTCCGTGGAACTCAAACCCGGGGACGTCCGCATTAGCTCCGTCAAGCCGGACCAGTTCTCGCCGGCCGGATTCACCCACAGCATGAAGCCCTCTGCCCTGCTTGCTACCGCGTCCGAACTCTTCGGACAGGCTCCACCGGCAAAGGCCGTGGCGATCGGAGCAGCTTCCTTCGATATCGGCATGACGTTGACGCCAGAAGTGCGCGCAGCCGTGCGACTTGCTACAGAAGTCATCGAGAAAGAAATCGCGCGTTGCCTGAGAAGCAACGCCTGATACCTCCTCGAACCGGATCTCGGAGTTCCCTCAGGTGACGTGCAACTCCGGCAGCACACTTTTGAATCCATCCGTGGGTGCCGGTAAACCAGCTCGAAACTGAAACCAGCCTTGCCCCGCCCTCGTCCTCCAGCAAGGACAAGCGCCAGCTTTTGCGCGTGCTTCGCAATTACGTCCAACGTGCGGGGATCCAGCGTTCCGATTCGATCCTGGTCGTGGGCGGTGGTGAGGACGATATCCAGATGCTCACCGCTCTCGGGCTGACCAACTTCGTGATTTCGAACCTGGCCGAATCGGGCGCCGATCTCGACGCCGAAAACATCGCTCTTCCCGACAACTCCTACGACGTAGTTTTCGCGCACGCCGTTCTCCATCACTGCCGGTCACCGCACAAGGCGGTGGGCGAAATGTTGCGTGTCGCTCGCAAAAACGTCATGTTCGTCGAACCGAATGATTCCCTCTTTATGCGCACGCTGGTCCGGTCAGGTTTCAGTTTTCCTTATGAAGTCGCAGCCGTGATGGCGAACGAGTATATCCGCGGCGGCGTGCGAGACACCTGCATCCCGAATTACCTCTACCGATGGAATCTTCCGGAACTGCAAAAGACTGCGGCATCCGCCATGCCGGAACACAGGCTCTTCTGCTACGGCTCGGGATATTGGGACTTCTACGTGAATGAGCGCGAACTGGGCTATCGCAAAGGGACTCGCATCGGGAAGATCACCAACCTCATCGGCGCACGAAACTTCATCCGGTTACTCCACTTCAGCCAGCGAATGCTGAACGTTTTCCCGCCAATCCGCCACCAGGGAAACAAGTTCTTCGGCGGAATCCAGAAGTCACCGGACCTTCAGCCATGGCTCGTACGTGAAGAGGACAGGGTCAGGTTCAATAGAAACTGGAGTTAACGCCCTACTTGCGATTTCGGAAAACCTGACGCGCCTGATTTATACTTCTTCCGTTTCACAGGAGCACACATGCGTAAACTCTTTGTTCTTGCCTGCATCTTCGCCTTGAGCCTTGGTGCGTTTGCTCAGGCAGCACCCGCAAAAGCTGCACCCCAAACGCTTCGCGCAATCATAGACACTACTTCCGGCAAAATTACCTGCGAACTGTTCCCCGACAAGGCTCCCATGACCGTGGAGAACTTCGTCGGCCTGGCCACGGGCACGAAAGAATGGATCAATCCGGCGTCGAAGGCCAAGAAGAAAAACACGCCTCTTTATGACGGCACTATCTTCCACCGTGTGATCCCCGGCTTCATGATCCAGGCCGGCGACCCGCTAGGTAATGGCGCAGGAGATCCCGGTTACAGCTTCAAAGACGAGTTCAGCGACCTCCGTTTCGATCGTCCCGGCCGCCTGGCGATGGCGAACTCCGGCCCAAATACGAACGGGTCACAGTTCTTCATCACCGAAGTGGCGACGCCTCACCTGAATCGCCGACACACGATCTTCGGCCAGTGCGGACCTATGTCGGTGATTTCGGCCATCGCCCGTACGCCTCGCGACCCGAACGACAAGCCGTTCCGGAACATCAAGATCAATCACATCACTATCCTGAAACCCGGCGAGACGGAAGCGTCGGCGAAGGCCGCACAAAAGCCGGCCACGCCCGCAAAGCCTGCGACGCCGGCCAAGAAATAACGTTCAGCTACACTTTAGATATCTCTCGTAAATAACTGCGGCCCAGCAACTTGGGCCGCGTATGCTTGACTCAACCTGAAAGGACACTTATGGCACGCACCCCCGGACTTTACGCCACCTTCGACACCAATCAAGGCCAGATCGTTTGCCGGCTTTTCGAACAGGAAGCCCCCAAAACCGTGAAGAACTTCGTCGATCTGGCGGAAGGAAAACGCGAATGGACGCATCCCGCGACGAAGAAGAAATCTTCGGACCCGCTTTATAACGGAACCATCTTCCACCGCGTTATACCGCAATTCATGATCCAGGGCGGCGATCCGATGGGCACAGGATTTGGCGGCCCCGGTTACCAGTTCGAAGACGAGACGAAAGGCTCTCCGCACAAGTTCGACAAAGCCGGAAAGCTGGCGATGGCGAATTCAGGTCCGAACACCAACGGCTCGCAGTTCTTCATCACCGTCGCCCCGACGCCGTGGCTGACAGGTAATCACACCATCTTCGGTGAAGTGATTGAAGGTCAGGACGTGGCCGACAAGATTTCGAACGCTCCTCGTAACCGCCAGGACCGTCCGAATAGCGACGTGACCATTACGGCCATTAAGATCGAACGCGTTTAGGAAATCTTAAGCAAAACAAAAGCCCGGCTCTCGAAAAGCCGGGCTTTGTCACGTAAGAATCAGTAACTACACGCCGATAACGGCAACCAGTTCCTTCACTGCGCCGGCGCTGCGCTGCAGTTGGGATTGCTCGTCGGCAGTGAGCTTGATCTCGATGATCTGCTCCACGCCCTTGGCTCCGAGCTTCACCGGAACGCCGACGAAGAGGCCGTCGATTCCGTACTCGCCCTGGAGATACACCGCGCAAGGCAGGATCTTCTTCTTGTCCTTCAGGATGGCTTCCACCATCTCGGTGAACGCCGAAGAGGGCGCGTAATACGCGCTGCCCGTCTTAAGGTACTTCACGATTTCGGCGCCGCCGTCGCGGGTGCGCTGAATGAGCGACTCCAGCCGCTTCGGTTCGATCAGCTCCGTGATGGGGATTCCGGCAACGGTCGAGTAACGGGCCAGAGGAACCATGGTGTCGCCGTGTCCGCCGAGCACGAAAGCGGTCACGTTCTCCACGCTGACTTTCAATTCCTCCGCGATAAACGTGCGGAAGCGGGCGGAATCGAGCACACCGGCCATGCCGATGACGCGCTCGCGCGGCAGACCGCTCAGTTTGTAGGCTGCCTGCGCCATTGCGTCGAGCGGGTTCGACACAATGATCAGGATGCAATTTGGCGAGTACTTCATCACCTTGGCCACGACGTCCGACATGATCCTGTGGTTGGTGTTGAGCAGGTCGTCGCGGCTCATGCCGGGTTTACGCGGGATTCCGGCGGTAATCACAACGATGTCGGAGTTTGCCGTATCGGCGTAATCGTTGGTGCCAATCACGTGGCAATCGCGTTTTTCGATCGGCATGGCTTCGAGCAAATCGAGCGCCTTGCCCTGTGGCACGCCTTCCAGGATGTCAATCAGTACAACGTCGGCTAGTTCCTTGCTGGCAATCCAGTGTGCGCCGGTTGCGCCTACATTACCGGAGCCGACAACAGTCACCTTTTTCCGCATGACACGCATTCCTTTCGATGTATAGCTGTCCGGCTAACGAGGGTCGTGCCGGCTGGAAGAGAACTCATTATTATATCGTGACACGCAAAAGCGACACGATCTCAATCGATCTACTGCGAGAGGCGCGGCTTGTGGTCAGACTAAATCCACAAGCCGCAACCACCCCCGCAAGGATCCGTTAGCGAACAGCAGCGATGCTCGCGTCCATGTACTTGATCACGTAGTCGCCGAATTCGCTGGTCTTTACCTTGGTCGCGCCCTCCATCATGCGATGGAAGTCGTAGGTCACCTTCGTGTTTTCGATGGCCTTGATGATTCCCTGCTCAACCAGCTTCGCGGCTTCTTTCCAGCCGAGGAAGTCGAGCATCATCACGCCGGAAAGCATGACCGAACCCGGATTGATGACATCGAGGTCGGCGTACTTCGGCGCCGTACCGTGGGTGGCTTCAAAAACAGCGTAGCCATCGCCGATATTCGCGCCTGGCGCGATACCCAGTCCGCCAACCTGTGCCGCGCAGGCGTCGGAAATGTAGTCGCCGTTCAGGTTCGGAGTCGCCAGCACGCTGTACTCCTCCGGACGCGTAACCACCTGCTGGAAGATCGAGTCGGCGATGCGGTCGTTGATCATCAGCTTCGATTTCCACTGGCCGTTGCCGTGCGTCGCATAGAGTTTGTCGAGCACACTCTTTACTTCGGCTTCAACGGAGGCCCGGAATTCGGCAGGAGCGTATTCCATGCCGGGTTCAACCAGGTTGGCATTCTCGGCGACGGTGAGGTTGGGGTTCTTGTCTTTATTGTCGAGAATCCAGCTTTCGCGCTCGGTAACTACCTGATCGCGGAATTCTGCCGTGGCGAGTTCGTATCCCCACTCGCGGAATGCCCCTTCCGTGAATTTCTGGATGTTCCCTTTGTGAACCAGGGTGACGGACTTCAGCTTGTTCTCAAGCGCAAAGAGAATCGCTTTGCGAACCAGGCGCTTGGTTCCGGTGACCGAGATGGGCTTGATGCCGACGCCGGAGTCTTGACGGATGCGCTTCTTGGTGCCGGCCAACATGGTGTTATTCAGGAAGTCAATCAGCTTGGCTGCTTCTGGCGTTCCCTCCTTCCACTCGATTCCGGCATAAACGTCTTCGGTGTTCTCGCGGAAAATGACGATGTTGAGCTTGTCGGGGCGCTTCACGGGCGAGGGCGCACCGTACCACTTGACCGGACGGACACACGCATAGAGGTCCATGATCTGGCGCAAGGCAACGTTCAGGGAACGAATTCCGCCGCCGACCGGCGTGGTGAGGGGGCCTTTGATTCCAACGCGAAATTCCTTGAAGGCTTCGACGGTGTCGTCAGGAAGCCAATTGTCGAACTTTTGCTTCGCCTTCTCACCGGCGAAGACTTCGAACCACGCGATTTTGCGCTTGCCGCCATATGCCTTCTCCACTGCGGCATCAAAAACCCGTACCGACGCTTTCCAGATGTCGCGCCCGGTTCCGTCGCCTTCGATGAAGGGGATGATCGGATTATCCGGAACGTTATAAGAGCCGTTTTGATAAGTGATCTTTGTGCCGTTAGCGGGCACGGCGATTCCGTTGTAAGACGCAGGCATTCAGCCTCCTGAATTAGTGCTCGTTGGAAGTTTTATGGAATTATAGCCGCCGGTGTTCACACATCCGCGTGACGCACATCACAAGGAGAAGTGGCACCCAGAGGCGGGACTCACAGCAGGTCTGCAACGAGCAATCCCTATAGCAACCATGATAGACCCGTGGCTTTTGTTCTGGCTATAAGGCGGCGCTTTCAGACCACCAGCCGGTCGAATAGGGCCCTGACTTCCGTTCTGGTTAAGGCGAGCAGGGAGTCCAATTCATCCGTGATCTTCAGCCTGCGCATCACGAGGTGTATGACTGAATCACGGGCGAAATCGGATGGGGGAAGCGACTTCAAGTTCCTCCCTGTTACCAGCCGCGTCACATGCTCAACCGTTCGGTAGAATTCGGCTGCTCGAGAAAGGCGCTGCGCATCGCTGCCCGGGAGCGCGCCCATTCGTTCGAGTTGTTGCAGGCGTGCGAGCGTGTTCCCTTCCGGCAGTTTCACGCTGTGCTTGATGGAAAGAAAGGAGATCAGGAAATCTACGTCGTAGAAACCACCCGGCGCCGTCCGTAGGTTCTGTCCGTCATCGCTCGCCTCCAGCCTGGCCCTCATGCTCCGGACGTCTTCCGCAAAACTGGCAGAGGCGGCAAAACGGCGAAACAGACCTGGCACAGCGAGGGCGCTGCTCATTGCGGCATCGGCATCTCCCGCAACGAACCGGAACTTGGTGTACGTCAGCGCCTCCCACGGCTGCGCTTCCTGCGCGAAGTACGACGCAAGTTGATCCGACGTGAACGTCAGTTCGCCTTCCCCTCCGTGCGGTCGAAGACGCAAATCAACTGGCATCAACGCGCCATCACTGGTGTAAACCGACAGAACCTGGACAACATCTTCGGCGGCCTTACGAGCATCTTCGGGGTCGATATCGTCTCGACGAATGAAGATCAGATCGGCGTCTGACAGGCAGTCGAACTCCAATGTGCCGAGACGTCCCAAGGCGACAACGGCGATTTTCGCACGTGCGTTGGCGATGGTTACGGCACTCCGTATCGCGGCATCTGCCGCTTGAGTGTTCTCGCGGAGGGCGTCAAATACGGACCGGTCTTGCAGAATGTCCTGCGCGCCAGACAGCAGTAATGCCTGCCGGTAATTTCGACGAACAAATGCGATCTTGTCGGCCGATGGGATCCCGGGACCCGCGAGGTAGTCAGGTGCAGAACTGCTTTGGGGAGCGGTTGGCGCTCCAACAAACAGCTTTGACTGGTTGTTGTCAGAAGCCATCTGAAGACGGCGCAGAATGGTGACATCCTCTGGATGGCGCACCAGCAGATCGGTGAGAAACTCGCTGCGCTCAAACAGTTCCAGTGCGCTTTCCACGCAGTCAGCCGCATTGGCAACAGCATGAAACCGCTCGGCGCTGGTAAGCGAGCTACTGAGAAACCGGAACAGATTTCGCCGGGTATGCGCTGCGAGTTGCTGCGAAGCTATTGCGTGCAATTTTTCGTTGTCAGTCGCAAGCCGTTGCAGCACCTGGTGGTCGGACTGAACTCGGCCGAAACTGAGATCGAGCGTCCGCAGCGCGAATTCCTCTTGCGCCTGCTCTTCGGTCGTCTGCTGCTGATGATGCACGACGCGTTCGTATATCTCCGAGACTGCCGCCATGTGGTCGGAAATCTGGGCGACAATATCCTCCGATTCCATGGACCGCTGAAGTATCTGTAGCTCGTCTCCGTCAGGCGGGACCCGATGGGTTTGCTGTCCGCGACGCAGTTGGAGAAGATGTTCCACACGACGAAGGAATTCGTATGACGTGGTCAGTTGATGAAAGTCGTGGCCGGTGATGTGCTGCTTATCGTGCAGTTTCTGCAGTGAGAATAGGGTACCCCCCGATCGGAGCCAGCGTTCCTTTCCCCCGTACACGCGTTGCAGGCACTGAACCAGGAACTCGATATCACGAATGCCACCCCGATCGAGTTTGACGTCGATTCCCTTCTCACGGCCAAGTCCGTAATTCCTGCGGCTGTGAATCCGGTCGCGCGTCTCAAGAGCAGTTTCGATAGCGCTGAAATTTATGTCCGGCTTGTAGACGTACTCCTGGACTTTGCGGATGAACTGCCGAGCCAGCGCGAGGTCTCCTGCACAGTGGCGGACCTTGATCAGCGCCTGGCGTTCCCAGTCATGCGCAATATCGAAGTAGTACTGAAGGGCACGCGAAAGCGACACGGCGGGTTCGCCCTCGTGTCCCTGTGGGCGGAGACGCAGATCAATGCGAAACACCACCCCTTCCTTCGTGACGCGCGACAGCACATCCGTGATCGCCTGCGAAAGGCGGATGAAGTACTCGCGGTTGGATATCGTGGCATCTTCGGGGGCTTCTCCTTCGGCATAAAGGAACAACAGATCGACATCGGAGCTGTAATTCAGCTCACTGCCTCCAAGTTTGCCGAGGGCCAGAACGGTGAAAGGCGTCTCGACGATTTTGCCGTTTCGATCGAGGTGCTGTGGCGGACCGAATCTGGACTTCATGGCCGCTTCGCATTCGCGAGTCGCTTCATCGATGAGCACGTCTGATAGCGAGGAGATTTCGGCCGTTGTCTCGGCGAGCGCCGCGAGGCCAAGTACATCGCGCAGCATAATGCGCACATATTCCCGCCGCTTGAACCGGGCAAGCAGTTGGGCGAGATCGGTATCGAAAGAGCGCGAACGAAAACGGGCGAAGGCTTCTTTGAACTCCTCGGGCGAATGGGACCGGTCAAGCACTTCTTCGCGCGGCAATCCTTGCAGAAGATCGGTATTCAGAAGCAGAGTTTCGCCGAGGTACTGGGAGAATCCAAAAACCGTCAGGGCGTAGTGGGTCAGGCTTTGGCGCTTCTCGAAAAGACGCAGGACTTCGGGGCCGGCATTCTCTACGAGCCGGTCGAACAGGGTGAGCGCGCCATCGGGATCGGGAAGCTCGTGAAGCAACGACAGGACCGTATCCGAGATTGCGGGATGCACTCGTGAGGCGATCCGCCCAAAGGTCTGCCGTGCCCGGTCCAAGTCGAAGACTTTGGCGGCTTTTAGCGCCTGATCAAGGTCAACCGGTGGTTTGCTCCGCTCTGGGCTTGGTTTCGGCAAGCGGACTCAGGATATAGCGAATCGCTCCGCAACTGAATACGTGGGTGAGGCATGCCGCCGTGCTAGTATCAAAAGTTTGCTGATTGCTCATGAAGATACTCTTTATAGGTGACATTTTCGGGCGTCCCGGCCGCACCATCGTCAAGCACCGGCTGACGGAGATCGTGGCGCAGAACGGCGTTGACCTGGTCATCGCCAATGCCGAGAACTCGGCTGCCGGCTTCGGTGTGACGCCGCAGATCGCCGAAGAGCTGTTTGAACTCGGGATCAGCGTGCTGACGACCGGTAACCACATCTGGGACAAGCGCGAGATTATCGAGTACATGAATAACACCGACGGGCACCAGTCCCGCCGGCTGCTTCGTCCTGCAAACTATCCCTCCGGCACCCCGGGTCACGGCTGGTACGAAGGCCAGACGCGCACGGGTGTGAAATACGCCGTCATCAACCTGCAAGGCCGCGTCTTCATGGCCAGCAATGACGATCCCTTCCGGATCGCGGACGACATCCTGAAGAAAGTAACCGCCAAAGTCATCCTGGTCGATGTTCACGCCGAGGCCACATCCGAAAAGATGGCGCTTGGCTGGTATCTCGACGGCCGCGTCACCGCCGTGCTTGGCACGCATACCCACATCCCGACCGCCGACGAACGGGTCCTCCCCGGCGGCACTGCCTACCAGACTGACGTCGGAATGACTGGCCCGTACGACAGCATCATTGGCGTGCAGAAGGAACTGGTGATTCAGCGGTTCCTCACCAACCTGCCGGCCCGATGGGAACCCGCTACGGGCGACACCCGGCTTGCGGCGGTCGTGATCGAGTGCGACGAAACCACCGGGAAGGCGTCGTCGATTCGCCGACTTCTATTGAACGACGAGTAGTGAGAATGGCTTTCGATTTCTTTGCGGCTGACGCTTACCTCTTCGATATCGACGGCACGCTGCTGAATACCCGCGATGCGATCCACTATTACGCCTTTCGCAATGCGTTGCGCGAGGTGTTCCGCTTTGACGCAACCATCGACGGCGTCCCAGTTCACGGAAATACCGATATCGGGATTCTCAGGGCGGTATGCCGCTTACAGGGCATTTCGGACGCCGATTTCGACCGGGAACTGCCGAAAATCGTTTCCATGATGTCCGACGAAGTGCACCGCCGGATCGGCGAAATGACGGCCGACCTGTGCCCCTCCATCCTGGAATTGCTGACTCGGCTCAAAGATGAAGGCAAGCTGATCGGAGTAGTGACGGGAAACTTTGAGGCCATCGGCTGGGCAAAACTTTCTGCCGGAGGATTGCGCAAGTTCTTCGACTTCGGAGCGTTCAGTAATCATGCTGAGCGCCGGGCCGACATCTTCAGAAATGGACTGGCCGAGGTCCACAGAAGGCTCGGACCGGGCGCAAAGGTATTCATCGTCGGAGACACCCCGTCGGATATCCACGCCGCGAAGGAAGTGGGAGTTCCCATTATTTCGGTTTCCACCGGAATTTTCCCAAAGGCTCAGCTTGAAGCGCTCGGCCCCGACGTCAGCGTCTCGTGCTGTACCGACCTTCTGGGCCTGCAACCGGCGCAATAGACAATCTGGCCTGCAATTCAGCACAATAGTGGCGATGCGGATCGTCCTATGCCTGGCAGCATCACTGATATTGTGCGCACCCGCGCCTGCCCAGACGGATTGCCGGGCGAATCCGTCCACCTGCGCCGCAAAAACTCCCAGCAAAAAGGATCTCGGGAAGGCTAAAAAGCTATTCGAAGAAGCCCAGAAGCTTCAGCGTGAGCAGAAGCTCGATCAAGCGCTCCAGAAACTGGACCAGGCCGTTTCCCTGGCGCCCACCGTCCCCGAGTACGCTACTCAGCGGGAGCTTACGCGGCAGGCGCTGGTCAGCAGGTATCTCGCGAGCGGCAATGCCCTGATGAGTGCGGGCAAGCAGGTGGAAGCCACAGCGGAATTCCGGCGTGCCGTGGCACTGGACCCTGAGAACGAGTTTGCCCGGCAGCGACTGAATGACAGTATCCCAGCACCGAACAACATCGCCGCTCCCGCCTTGTCACCGGCATTAGAAATCGTCTCTCAGTCGCAGCCGATTGTGTTGTCCCCAGCTGCTGGCAAGCATGATTTCCACTTCAAAGGATTCAGCCGGAATCTTCTGGAACAGATCGCCAGCACGTATGGAATGAAGGCCATCTTTGACGAATCCGTCACCAGCCGACCGGTTCGGTTCGACATCGAGGCCGTCGACTTCTTTGAAGCACTGCGCGAGGCCTCGACGCTCTCCAAGGTGTTTTGGATACCGATCAGCCCGAAGCAGGTGATTTTCGTCAACGACACGCAGGCATTGCGGCGTCAACTCGAACACATGGTGACGCGCACGTTCTACGTAAGTGATGCCACATCGCCGCAGGAGTTGAACGATGTCGTCAACCTGATGCGGACGATCTTCGATATCCGCTTCGTGGTCGCTCAGCCCTCGAACAACAGCCTCGTGGTTCGCGCACCGGCCGCCACGCTCGATGCCGCAGCGAAAGTCGTCGAGACGTTTCTCTCCAGACGTCCCCAGATCAACCTCGATGTACAGGTATTTCAGATCAGCCGCCGGATGACACAGCAGATGGGCGTCTCCATCCCATCCACATTCCAGGCCATCAACATCGGTTCGTCGTTATCGCTCCTGGGACAGACCAACATCCAGGACTTGATCAACCAACTGATTGCGTCCGGCGGAATCAACCAGGCGAATAGCGAGGCTATTCAGGCACTTCTGGCGCAACTGCAGAGCCAGCAGACCTCGACCATTGCTCAACTGCTGAAGACTCCATTTGCGACATTCGGCGGCGGGAAAACCATGTTTGCAGTGACGATCCCGCCGGCAACCGCGTCGTTCCAACTAAACGATTCCGACGTGCGCTCGCTTTCCCGGATGGTGCTGCGGACATCGCACAACAACCCGGCGACGATGAAGATCGGTGAACGCTATCCGATCATGAATGTCAGCTTCTCACCCGTTTTCAACACGCCGGCAATTGCTCAAGCCATCCAGAACGGATCGTATATGGCGCCCTTCCCGTCCTTCACATACGAGGACCTCGGTATCACGATGAAGGCCACGCCGCAGGTATTGGGAGACCAGTCGGTAAGTCTCAAGCTGGAATTGCAGATCAAATCGCTGACCGGGCAAAGCTTCAACGGCGTCCCGGTCATCTCGAACCGCGAATACACGGCAACGATGTCCGTGAAAAACGCCGAACCCGCGGCTGTTGTTGGCATGATCAGCCAGTCGGAGCAGAAAAGCCTGACAGGATTGCCAGGCATTGGTTACATCCCCGGCTTGCGGGACCTCACCAGCGTTCGCTCGAACCAGAATGAGGACGATCAGCTTCTCGTCGTGGTGACGCCTTACATTACAAGTCCGCTGCGATCGATCGAGTCCTCTCCCGAAGTCTGGTTGCCCGGCATTTAGTTCACTGAAACTCTACTTGTTCTGGGCCTGGAACTCCGCGATCGCCTTCAGTGTCGCCGGCGGAATTCCACTTACGTTGCCGATCTTCCGCCCGCCCACAAAGAGCGTCGGGGTGCCCGTAACTTCCAACTCACGCGCCAGGGCCGATGATGCTTCGATCTGCGCCGCGATTGCCGGATCCTTCGTGCACTGTTCCGCCTGATCGGCATTGACGCCCGCTTCGCCTGCATATTGCTTAAGGCGAGCCGCGGCTTGCGGTTCAGTCATCTGCTGCATCTCGTCCTGATGCTGGTACACGCTGTCCACGAACTTCCAGTGCGCATCGTTGTTCTGCTTCGCGACGCAGAGCGCGTATTTCGCGGCAGTCATCGCCCAGGGATGGATCTGCGTCAGCGGAAATTGCTGAAACACAAAACGGGCATTGGGCACCTCTTTGAGTAGTTGTTCGACAACCGGCTGCGCGCGCTTGCACGCCGGGCATTGAAGGTCACCGAACTCCACGATCGTCAGCGGAGCATTGGCCGGCCCGCGCGAAGGGCCATTCATCTTCTGCTGGAGGGTATTTCGTGCTTCCGCAAACGGATCCGCACCGAACGGGATCAGGTCGCCCATGGCGGCGAACTTGTGATTCGGGGTCACCATCAGTTTGAGACCTTGCTGCCCTTCCGGAGTGTTCACAACCACCGTGACTTCCGTCAATGAGGGATCGTCCGCGGGTTTGATTTCGGCGACGCGCCACTTCAGGTTTGGATCGTGTCCGAACGAGTGCCGCATGAACTCGTTCACCACCTGTTCCGTGACGCCCGAGGCCGGTTGAGCGGACGCTGTAGAGGACGGGCTCGTTGCCGCCTGACTCTTCGGAGCAGCGGTGCTCTGTGCCGGCTTCTTTGTGGCTGTTGCGTTCTTTTTTGCGCCGGGCTGCTGGCCTACAGCGAACAGGCTCATCGATACCATCAATAATGCCGCGAAGAATACCCGCATCGGTTCTCCTCTAATCAATGCTTTTCGCCGCGATCGGCATACGCCGTCCCACACCGAAAGCCTTCTCGGAAATTTTCAGTCCTACGGCCGCCTGCTGCCGTTTGTACTCCGCACGATCCACCATGCGGATTACACGCTTGACCAGTTCAATGTCGAAACCGTGGGTCGCAGCGATCTCCTCGGCAGCCTTGTAGCATTCCACGTAGTCTTCCAGAATCGCGTCGAGAACGTCGTAAGGCGGCAACGTGTCCTGATCCGTCTGGTTCGGACGCAGTTCCGCCGACGGAGCTTTCTCCATCGTGGAGCGCGGGATGATCTCACCCTTCCGGTTCACGTATTCGGAGATGCGATAGACCATCGTCTTCGGCACATCCGAAATAACCGCCAAGCCGCCAACCATGTCGCCGTAAAGGGTGCAGTATCCCACGCCGAGTTCCGACTTGTTGCCGGTACTCAGCACCAGGGCCGAAAACTTATTCGACAGCGCCATCAGGATCGCGCCACGAATTCGCGATTGAATATTCTCTTCCGTTACGTCCTCTGGCATATTGCCGAAAACCGGCTTCAGAGTATTTCGATAAGCGTCGAAGACATCGCTGATTCGGATCAGCTCAAAGCGGATTCCCAGATTCGCCGCCAGCGCACGCGCGTCATCAATGCTGCCTCGCGATGAATACGGTCCCGGCATGCCCACGCCTATGACGTTCTCCGCTCCCAGCGCCTCGGCAGCGATGGCAGCAGTGAGCGCCGAATCGATGCCGCCACTCAGACCCACGATCACTCGCTGAAAGCCGCACTTGCGCACATAGTCGCGTGTGCCCAACGCGAGCGCCGCAAAGGCGGTAGCCTCATCGCCGCTTAGCTGTTCGTGCACATCGCCGCTAAGTGATTCCGTATCGAAGTAGATCAAATCTTCCTCGAACGACTTCCCTTGCGCAATCACGCGTCCGTCGGGTGCAATCACGACGCTCGATCCATCGAAGATAATGCTGTCGTTTCCGCCTACCAGGTTCACCATCGCGACCGGCACGTTGTCACTCTTCGCAATGGCGGCAAGCATATTGCATCGCAGTTCAGTCTTGCCGACAAAGAATGGCGACGCCGAAATATTCAAGACGATGTCGCCACCATCTTTTAAAAGTGCTTCTACGGGATCAAACTGGTAGAGCCTGCGGTTCCAGAAATGCTTGTCATTCCAAGCATCTTCGCAGATAGTCAGCGCAGCGCTGCGGCTATTGAGCGGTAGTAGTTTCTGAGATTCGGCGGGAGCAAAATTCCGTAACTCGTCGAAGACGTCATAGGTAGGCAGGAGCATCTTCGACTGGAGCATCTTCAACTCACCGCCTTCGACCACCGCGGCGGAGTTCATTACCGACTTCCCTGTTGCCGCTTGCGCCTTCGTCACCAAGCCGCAAATAACTGTGATGCCCAGTCCCGCACTCTTAATATGCTCCAGGGCTTCCGTGTTCTTCGCTACGAACGATGGTTTCTCCACCAGATCGCGTGGCGGATATCCGCAAATTGCGAGTTCGGGAAACAGGATAACTTCCGCACCCGCCGCCTGAGCACGCCGCGAGTAGTCGATAATCTTGGCTGTATTGCCAGAAAAATCCCCAATGGTGGTGTTGATCTGTCCTAGCGCGATCTTCACAGGGCTAGTGTATCAAGCAGGGATAGATTCGCCGTTGCGTTCGAGAAGGATGCACCTCAACCGCAAACCTTCTATTTCGGCGCGTCGTTAGGGTTGGGGTTGGGGTCGGGACCACCGACTGGGCCGCGCGAACCGGGAGGCGGAGGTATCGCCGGCGTGGGTTGATTCACGTCTTCTCCCGGACGCTTCAACGAAGGTTTCCCTTGGGGTCCCTGATCGGCCGGATTTGAAGCCGTTTGAGCCGGTGGGGTGGCTGCCCCCGGAGTCTGGCCGGACGCCACTTCGGGCTTGTCCGTCTCCAGGTTCACCTCGCGGTCGGTACGGACGACTTTCGTACCATCCACCTTCATCAGCTTCACCTGGGTAACTTCGTCACCGACAAAGCGAACGAACTCCACGTCCTGCGGAGGAGTGCCGTAAATCCACTCTTCATACTCGGTCTCGCCATCGCGCTCGCGGGTCTTTTGCGGCGGCCTACCCTTGGCGTACACCACCATTTCGCGATTCATCCCGACGAGGACCTTGTGATCGCGAATTGCTTCCTTGGCGATCGGAGGAATGGTGTCGAGGTAGGCTTCTGTCGCTGACTTCGCACTGAAGTTCAGCAGTGGATCGAGAATCTGTTTCACCTGCTCCGGCGTTACGGCAGGAATGAATTTGTCGAAGACAATTTCAACGGTTGACCCGCGCAGGTTGGTGTCGTCGGTAGGCTGCCCGGGTTGGTAAACGCCGCCTGCGCCGCCGACCTGGATGTGTTCGAACCACTTCTTCTTTTTCTCGGCGCCACCGTTCAAGTCGAGGAGGATGCTCTTGCCCTTGAATTTCACCTCGGTGATTCGCGTGCGATCACCGACGCGAATATTCGGACCGAAACCGCCGATCATCGTCATGACTTCCTGCTCGGTCGGTGTTGTCTCGCCGGTCTTGGCGTCCAGCTTGATTCCCTTCTTTCCAAAAGGAAAGGGCTTGCGGGCATATCCAAGTTCCGCATTCAACCCGCGGATCAACTCCATCTTGCCTTCGTCCGTGATCTTCTTGTCGGGTATAACGAGGGGAGCT
The DNA here is from genome assembly GCA_035561515.1 of Terriglobales bacterium. Lineage (NCBI taxonomy): Bacteria > Pseudomonadati > Acidobacteriota > Terriglobia > Terriglobales > Terriglobales bacterium. The sequence continues at coordinate 418,981 of DATMXP010000007.1, forward strand.
TTCTTCTTCTCGGTCTTCACTTCCATCTGACCCACCGGCTTTTGCGAGGAGACCGGCGCCTGGCTAAACAAAGGGAGAGTGGAAAACGCGAGCGCAATGGCGAAGGAGATGGTGCGCTGCCTGTTCATGGGTATATCCGGCTGCCTGGACTGATTATAAATCCGCAGCAGTGCCGCTGCTTGGTTGGATGCTTCCGGGCGGAATCTCGGCCACAGATGTTTCTGGCTTGACCACCTCAGTCGCGGGAGCATGAACGTACTTCAACACATAAACCAGGCCGAGCGTAATGATGACTGTCCCTAAGAAACCGCCTTCCAGCCCATAATTCCCTCCTACCAGCCATTGTGGCCCGTAAGCACGGCTGCGGACCATCACGGAAAAATCGCTCATGCCGCTGACCGGAAGGCCAAAGAACAGGCCAAGACTCGCGTTCCATCCAAAATGGAGCCCGAACGGAAACCACAGGGCCCGCGTGCGCAGGTAAGAGATGGCCAGCACCACTCCGACATAAAGCGTGTTTGAGAAGGCGAAGAACTGGACAGCGCGACTGTCGGCAATGTGAGGGTTTTGCAGATGCACAGCTCCGAACAATGCCGACAAGACCAGGATGGCGCCCACTGGCCCCATGCCCTCAACCAGTCGCTGGAATGGGTAACCGCGGAACGCGAGTTCTTCCACCATGGCCGCGCAAAGAATCACCACCAGGACGACGCAACTCACAAAAAACGTGTGAGAGTTCACGCGAAGGCTGACTATGGACACCTTAAAAAACGAGGCAATGAACGCGACGCCCAGCCCCACCATAACGAAGCCTAGAAGCGCCCCGATCGCAGTGTCACGCAACCAGCGTTCGCGTTGCAGTCCGTTGTAACGCCAAACGGAGGTCTGCGGGCGGTCGAAAGTTGAAGTGAGAAAGAAGAAACCAGCCAGCTCCAGGACCATCAAGATAGGCCGAAAAATGGCTTCCAATAGGCGGCTTCGCTCGCCGCCCACAATCCCCAACGCGATGGTGCCGGCGAGGAAATTACACGCAATCACCAGTACTACGGAAATAGCGAATCGCCATCCGCTGCGAAGACGGCCGTCGTCTCTGTAAATCAGCTTCGTCAGGGGATGGCTTTCGTCATTCATGCTCTTGCGGCTTTGGAAGCGGCCTGGGTCTTTACGACCAAGCCTTCGGGAGACATCTTACAGGGCAGCACTTCTCCGCCGTTGATGCGTAACGCTTCGATCACGCGGTCCTTGGCGCCGTCTTTCACCATGAACAGAACGCAGCCGCCACCACCCGCTCCGCAGACCTTCGCCGCGCGTCCGCCCGACTTCGAGGCCACGGCCACCAGTCGATCGATCAGCGGAGTCGAAATGCCATCGTAATTACTGCGCCGTAGTTTCCACTCTTCGCGTAACAGGTGCGCAACTTCGTCCCAGTCGGACTTCCCCAGCGCCCGGTGCATTCCCTGGGCAATCGACGAGATGTTCTCGAAGTTCTTTACGACCTTTTTATCGCCGTTGATGTGCGATTTAAAAACTTCCCAATTGTTGATCCCCGACTGACGTGGGGCGCCCGTGTACACGACGATGAAACGGGAGTCGATCTCTTCCTCTGAAACAGCGATCTTTTCACGCCGAATGCCCGATGGATCCAGATGAATCGAGTTGGCTCCGCCGTACAGCGCCGGATAGTAGTCCTGGCACCCGGTCGGAACCTGGATCAATTGTGCTTCCACGTTTTGCGCGATCGTACGCATTTCTTCCAGACTCAACTTGCGTCCGGTGAATCGCGCCAGCGCTGCCGTGGCGGCAATCATCAGCGCCGAACTGCCGGAAATTCCAGCGCCCGCTGGTGATTCGGAATCGGTCTCCAGCAGGAAACCACCCTCCGGCGCGAAGTACTTCACCAGTTGCACTCCCAGGCAATGTTTCGGTTGCTTCGCCCGGTTCAATTCTTCGAGCGAGGCATAGTGCTCTTCCTTCTTCGTGTCGAGTGAACGAAGTGTAATGCCCGAACCGGAACGGGGAGTGATCCGGCAGGTGGTCATGATGTTTAGAGCGAAATTTACCGTCACAGCACCGGGATGAAACAGATATAGCGGCCAGAGATCGAGCGTTCCTCCGGCCAAGTCGGCCCGGCAGGGTGCCTGCGCGACAATGGTTTTGGAATCCGCAGATGATTGCATGCTGACTTTTGTATCACGGCGGAGGCCAATTTTGGGCAAGGGGAATACCCGAAGTCTCTACTTTGGGACCGCGGCGGCAGCCGCCCGCTCGTATTTCCAGCCGGGACGGCCGAAAACCAGATGCCACCGTTCCGGCCAGGACGACGCCAGCCTAAGGTCTCGGACGATATCTACCCACTCGTGGAACGCGATCCGGATGGGGTTGTAGGTCCGGATATTGGTCGTCAGGCCGTACACGACGGCTTCCTCTTCTCGCGCGAAGGTTCCAAAAAGACGATCCCAAACGATCAGTGTCCCACCGTGGTTCTTATCGAGGTACGCCTGATTCGACCCGTGATGCACTCGATGATGCGATGGCGTGTTCAACACCCATTCCAGCGGCCCCATGCGGTTCACCAGTTCGGTATGGATCCAGAACTGGTACAGCAAGCTACAGGCCTGCATGGTCAGGATCATCATCGGCGGGAATCCCACGATCGGCATCCACATCCAGAAGACGAAGGAATACAGGGAGCCCGTCCACGTCTGCCTGAGCGCCGTACCCAGGTTGTACCGCTGCGACGAGTGATGCACTACGTGGGACGCCCACCACAACCGGCATTCGTGGCTGGTTCTGTGGAAGACGTAGTAGCTGATTTCGTCGGCAAAGAAGGCCAGCACCCACGCCCACCACGCATATCCGATTTCGAAGATGGCGAACTTGTGCAGGAAGGTGAACAGCCCGAAAACCATTGCCTTCGAGAAAAGACCCACGATCACATTACCGATGCCCATCGTCAGGCTCGCAGCCGTGTCTTTTATCGCGTAGAGATCGCGACGCAGAATCGCCGCCGCGATTGCCTCCAGTATCAGGAGAAGCAGGAATCCGGGGATTGCGTAGATGATGATTCTGGACATACGCCCACACCGAAGCTTCCCGATAGTGTACGGCGTTTCCGCATTTCACGCCTGTCGCAAAGAACCAAGCCGAGACCAGCCGGCAGCCGCCCGATCGCAATCCCCCTCGAAGTCACTCACCGGATGAAATCCTCTGCCTCCTTTGCTACCCTTTGCGCGATGCATCGCATAGTGCTTTTCCTCTTGATCGCTCTACCGGGAGTCGCGCAATCCTTTGACGCGAAAGCTGCCGATCGCTTCGCGAAGCTGGCGCTCACCTGTGCCCATCAGGAATATCCCAACAAAATCGCGCACGTAATGAGCGACGACGACGATGTCGCACCCCCGCGCAAACTCACGCCTGCGTTCTACGGGTGTTACGACTGGCACTCGTCGGTTCATGGCCACTGGCTGCTCGCGCGCTTAGCGAGGTTCTTTCCAGATGCTCCGTTCGCCGCTCCAGCCCGCGACGCTCTCCAGCAGAGCCTCACTCCCGAACGCATCAAGGCCGAGGTCGCTTACCTGAATGGGCAGGGTCGCTCCAGTTTCGAACGACCGTACGGACTTGCCTGGCTCATGCAACTGGCACAAGAACTTCGTGACTGGGATGATCCCATCGCCCGTGTTCTCTCCGCCAACCTCAAGCCTCTGGAAGATGCCGCTCGCATCCGTCTCACCGAATATCTACCGAAGCTCACGCACCCCATTCGCATCGGCGAACACAACCAGTCTGCTTTCTCGCTCGGCTTGATGCTCGACGCCGCACGCGGTGCCGGCGATAAGGAGTTCGAAGCTCTCCTCACGAAGAAGATCCGGGACTTTTACCTCCAGGATCGCAACTGCCCGCTCGCCTACGAACCTTCCGGCGAAGACTTCCTCTCGCCTTGCCTGGGCGAAGCCGATGTCGTTCGCCGCGTCCTGCCTCCTCAGCAATACCAGAAATGGCTCACCAGATTTCTACCGCAAATACCGCAAACCGAAACCGTGTTCATGAAGCCCGCCATCGTCACGGATCCGAGCGATCCCAAACTCGCTCACCTCGACGGACTGAACCTCAGCCGTGCGTGGATGCTGGAAGGAATCGCCTCCGGACTACCTCCTCAAGATCCACGCCAGAAGTCGCTTCGTGCCACTGCGGCTGCGCATCGCGACAAGGGGCTGGAAGCCGTCACCGGCACGCATTATGAAGGCGGACACTGGCTCGGAAGCTTCGCTGTTTACCTCACCACAAAGCGCGGCATCAATTCGCCGACTTCAGGAAAGCTCGGCAAGGAGTGATTTCTTCAGTGATTTCGAGGTGAGAACAGACAGCTTCTTGTGATTTCGCGTGATGTAGAACACGTCGATTGCCGCCTGGCCTTCCGTATCGATCAGCGCCAGCTCGATGTTGCATCCTTCTTCCGAAATCGACGATGCAATCCGGTACAGCAAACCCGGTTTGTCTTGCGCATTCACCTCAAGCACGGAGCTGTGGGACGACGCTTCGTTGTCGAGCATGACCTTCGGTTGCACCAATACCTTGGTTTGTGCGGTCGCATCGCTGCTGCGGCGATCCAGAAGTTGCTGCAACTCTGATTTTCCCGACACCACATCGGTCACGCTTCGCTTGAACCGTTCCCGCTCAGTGGGGTTGAGCTCAAGCGTTCGAAAGCGGTCTTTGAAGTAGAACGAATCCACCGCCACACCCGCGGCATTCGAGAACGCGTTCGCTTTAACAATGTTCATTCCCCACGCTGCAAGCGCTCCGGCTATCCGCGCGAATAGGAATGGTCTGTCACTTGAAACGACACTCAACTCATACAGGTCTGGCGACATCTTCAGCGCAACAGCAATGGGCTCTCTCACCATCCCCAACGACAAGTTGAAGTGAACTGCGATTTGATCGGTCGTATGCGAAAGCAGGTATCGCCGCGGCAGCCCTTCCAGGAACCCCTGCAACTGCCGCGTCCGGTTCGGAATCAGCTTCTCCAGCCTCCGCAGTTGTTCGTTTCCCGCCTCGGCATGAAACAGATCGTCATCCACCCCGCGGTTGAGTTGATTGCTCGCCGCAACATACAACCGCCACAAGTTCTCGGCCTTCCATGGCGTCAGAGCATCCGGATTCACTGCCCTGATATCCGCGTACGTCAGCAGGCACAACTGCCGCAACCGTTCTGCCGTGCCCACCTTTCCCACAAAAGCGCGCACGTTCTCCGGATCGAAAATATCCCGTCTCATCGCCGCCGACATTTCCAGATGGGCCCCGATCAGGTACAGAACCTCTTCCTGTATCTCCTCGGCAATACCAAGCCTCCCCATCGCCGGACGCGCGAGCTCAACGCTTGCCGACATGTGATTCGGCGTCGCCATCCCCTTCCCGAGGTCATGAAGCAGCATCGCAAGGTACAACACCTCGGGCCGCTCCAATTGATTCAGCAGCTCCAGGAAGCGCTTCTCCCACTCGTTCTCGCGCTGCGGCAAGCGATGCAGATTGTCGATCGCAGTGAACGTGTGCTCATCCACCGTGTACCGGTGATAGAAATCGCGCACCACAAGCGCGTCCACCAACTGGAATTCAGGAATGATCTGTCCAAGCAATCCCAGCGCGTGCATGGAGCGCAGACTATGAGCGGCGTAAGGGGACTTTAAAATCGACACCAGTGAGCTTCCGACCTGCTCCCGCCACGGCAGTCCAGCGACCAGATTCGGCATCACTCGCGCGATCCGTGCTTCTGCGTCGCTGCTCAACTGGAACCCGTGCTGCGCCACAAATTCAAACGCTCGCAACACCATCGCGGCGTCGCCTGCGGAAGAAGGATTCTGGAAATAGACACGCCCATCAACGACTGAAAAATCCGCGTTCGACACCCGCGAACGCCAGCGCTGAAACTGACGGTAAATCGTCGATTTTTGTGTTGGAACATCGTGTAGCAGATTCAGCGTTACGCGCTCAATCGCTCTGGCATTTCGAAAGTACACACGCATCCACGACGTTGCCGACGTCGTTTCTTGCGATGGCATTCCAATGCCTTTAGCCGCGGCTTTGTCCTGCGCCTCCCAACTCAGGGTGTTGTCATCGCGGCCTGCGCAGTAGTGAAGAAATGTTCTCGCCGCACTAAGAAACCGGATCGCCTCCCCCAAATCCTCCGAACCCGCGCCCACCTCCGCCAATTGTCTGAGCCAGCACGCAACGTTATAGTCACGAATCCCTCCCGGCACCTCCTTCAGGTTCGGTTCCAGATGGAAGATGGTTCGCCCATACTTCTCATGACGTATCCGCGTTCGCTCCACCAGTAGCCGCACCAGCGTCTGCATCTCGCGTTTCAACAACGCCGGAATCAACTGCCGCTTCAGCCTGAGAAAAAGCTCCTCATTACCCGAGATGAATCGAGCGTCCATCAGCGCAATGGTGAACTCGACATTCTCCGGATCGATCCTGTCGCACTCGGAGATGGTTCTCGTCGTCGGACTCAACTTCAATCGCAGGTCCCACAAGCCCTGGGAGGCGGTCCGAATTCCGTCACGATGAGCTTGTTTTGCCGCTTCCGATTGACAGAGGAACATCAGGTCAACATCGGAGTGAGGAAACAACATTTGTCGTCCGTAACCGCCGAGCGCAACCAGTGCCACCGGATCCTTTCCCGATGACACTGGTTCGCCGCAGGCAATTACGTTTCGATCCACCAATTCACTGCGGCCGTGGGCAGCGGCTATGCCATCTCCGTTCTTGTCGAACTCCGAACGGATTTGTGCCATCTCCGCAAGGTATTGCTCACGGAGTGAGCCCAAGGAACCCGCGGCAGCCATAATCAGAGCGCTGCTGCGCCCCGTTCGTCGTTGCGAATTCGAATGGCCTGGTCGATCTTCGTCAGGAAGATCTTTCCGTCGCCAATCTTTCCCGATCGCGCAGTCACCACGATCGCCTGCACCGCCTTGTCGACCAGTTCATCCGGCATCACGATCTCCAGTTTGATCTTCGGCAGAAGGTCCACCGTGTACTCGTGCCCGCGGTAGAACTCCGTATGTCCCTTCTGGCGTCCGTGACCGCGGACCTCCAGCACCGTCATGCCGTCTACGCCGATTTCGATCAGTGCGTCTTTTACTGCTTCCAGTTTCGATGGCTGAATCACTGCTTCTAATTTCGTCATCAGATATCCCTTATCAGTTCTAAACAGCCGAAGCATCCCACGAATAGCCTTCTTCGCCGTGCTGTGTCAGGTCCAGGCCCTGAACCTCGTGCTCGGCCGTCACGCGAAGACCGATCACCATGTCCACGATCTTCAGGATGATGAGCGTCCCCACGATCGCCAGCACCCATGCGATAACCACCCCGATGAGTTGGTTCAGCAGTTGTCGCGGATTTCCTTCCAGCAATCCCAGCGCAATCGAGTTCCCCTGCGCATCATGCAACAGCGGATTGATGCTGCTGACTGCGAAGACGCCCGTCAGCAGAGCGCCAATGGTGCCGCCCGCACCGTGTACACCAAAGGCATCCAGCGAATCGTCATACGCCAGTTTCGCCTTCACTTTTGCCACCATGTAATAGCAGAACACCCCGGCGATCAATCCGATCAGCAATGCCGGCATCGGCTTCACGAAACCTGCCGCAGGCGTAATCGCCACCAAGCCAGCCACCGCTCCGGAAATCCCGCCGAGGGCGCTGGGTTTGCCATTTCGAATCCATTCCGCAGCGCCCCATCCAATCGCCGCAGAAGCCGCTGCGAAATGCGTTGCCACGAATGCACTCGTAGCCAGGCCGCCCGAACCGAGGGCCGAACCCGCATTGAATCCAAACCAACCCACCCACAGCAGGCACGCGCCAATAAAGCTCAGCACAACGCTGTGCGGGGGCATTGGCTCATGCGGATACCCAATTCGCTTCCCCAGGTACCACGCACATACCAGCGCCGACACGCCCGACGTGATGTGCACCACAGTTCCGCCGGCAAAATCCAACGTCGGGAACCGTCCCCCCAGCGCCGCATTCAGCAACCCACCCTTCCCCCAGACCATGTGCGCCATCGGGGCATAAACGAAGATCGACCACAGGATCATGAACAGCGCCATGGCGCTGAACTTCATTCGCTCGGCGAATGCCCCCGTGATCAATGCGGGAGTGATGATCGCAAACATCAACTGGTACACCATGAAAGTCTGCTGCGGCAGGGTGGTCGAATAGTCCGTGTTCGGCTCAACACCAACGCCGCGCAGGAAGACGTGCTCAAATCCGCCGATGAAGCTACTTCCTCCTCCGAAGCACAGGCTGTAGCCGATCACTGCCCACAGCACCGTCACAATCGCCATCATCGCGAAGCTTTGCATCATCGTGGCGAGTACGTTCTTCTTCCGCACCAGGCCGCCATAGAACAGCGCCAGCCCCGGACCGGTCATCAGTAGCACCAATGCGGAGCACACGAGGATCCATGCGTTGTCCGCCGCGCTACGTGCGTCCCCAATCTGCTTCTCCAGTTCCGCGATCTTCGTCGCGTCTCCGGCCTGCGCACATAACGGCGCCACGCATAGGAACAAAAATGCAACCATCAGAAACACAACTCCGGCTTTCTTCATCACGCTCCGCCAAACTTAGTGTCACGGTCGATCCGTGCGGACTTGCCTCTCGATGGTTCATCTTTACCTGCTGCTCCCAATCTACGGAAATCGAAAGTTTTTATTTGGAACATCAAACGCGGTTATCTGCGGAGCACAGAAGGAGCGGTTGCGCTGCTGGACCCGATCATGATCAGAGTTCTGAACTGCAGCATCTAGAAAAACGAGATACCGCGGGAACAGAGCATCCATAGATCGCCTTTCCGTTCTGGGATTTCGAACCTCCCATCCTCCGGAATCGCTTTACTTCTCTGTAATCTGGCGATACGTTTACAGCGCAACCCGGAAGTTACTGACTTCGGGCATCGGGATGAATACAATGCGTGTGTCTGTCCAGAGTGTTGCGAACTGATAGTGGAGGGATTGTGAAAACGCGAATCGTACTGGTAGTTGTTTCGTTCGTCCTAATATCTGCATTTTCGCTTGTGGCCCAGGAACAACAGAAGACGGAACCTGAACCGCAATCCACGACCGTCATTTGCACTTACCCCGACGATAAGGAAATCAGTGTTCGCTTCCACTCCGTCGAGTACAACAAGAAGAACGAACCGCCCATCGGCAAGCCGTGGACTCCCGAAGGAGTGCCCGTTTTCCTTTTCACTCCCACCGAATTGATGGTCGGCAACAGCACCATTCCCACCGGAGCATATAGCCTCTACACCATTAAGAACAAAGCGAGTTGGACTCTGATCATCAGCCGGAATGTCACCCAGGGTACGCCCTACGACGAAAAACAGGATGTGGCTCGCGTCACCATGGAGACCGGCAAACTGCCTTCCGCCAATAAACCGTACGTCGTCAGCCTTGGCCATATCGCTCCCAAGGTTTGCAGCCTTCAAATTGTGTACGGCGACACCGGCGTTTGGGCGGAGTTTAAGCAAAAGTAACTTTCAAACAAATATCGTATTACGATATACTTGGTTTGCCTTAACCCTCCAAGGAGGCATGCCATGTATCGCAATTGCACGCTTTCGCTCCTCGCAATTACGGTGTCGTTCTGTCTTGTATTCCCTTCCCGCGGCGCCGCCGAAGATTCTTCCACCACCGCCTGCACTTTCGGATCTGGCGATCAGGTCAGCGTACGCTATGTAAGTACTCCCATCCCCAAGAAGCAGAACATTCCCGAAGGCGAACCGTGGACGCCCGGCGACAAACCCCTTTTCCTCTTCACTCAGGCCCCGCTCACAATCGGTGACTTGAATGTTCCCGCCGGCGCATTCAGTCTCTATACGGTGAAGGATGTGGAGAAGAAGAAGGAAACCTGGAGTCTCGTGGTCAGCCGCAATGTCGAGCAACCCGAGTCCTACGACAAGAGCAAAGATCTGGGTAGAGTTCCCATCGAGACAGGCCACCTTATGTCAGACAGCGATGAGTTTCGTGCATATATGGGACGCCTGGGGCCTTCCACCTGCACCTTGCGCCTCGACATCGGCCAGACTCGCGCCTTCGTGGATATAAAAGACAAACGCTAAGCTGTCGGCGTGAGGAGTTCCTTCAGGTCACTCCGGAACTGTTCCAGTTGGCCCAGTCGTTCTGGAGTGGCCTCCACGATCTGGTCTTTGTTCTGGAACACCTTGCGCCCGTCCTTTTCGACGAGCACGCCGATCACTTCCCCCACCCGCCAACCCGGCGTACCGATCATTTGCAGGCCCTGCGGCGTGGGCAGCATCAAGGCAATGCATTCGCCGCGGATCACTCCCACGGAGTTCGGAAATCTCTCGAATGTCTGGAACTCAAATCCGGCGAGGTAAAGCCGTTGCAGTTGCTCAGCAGGATCCATAAGGATTGTTAGCAGTTGTTGTTCGCACCAATCGCCAAGACTAAATACCGATGACTGAAAGCCAATTACATCTTGTACCGGCCCAAATCCTCTTCGCCCAGGTTCTCCAGCCATTTCCGAAGTTCTTCGCTCGATACCTTGTCTGAGATCGCGCTCGACAGCTTCGACGTCTTCAGCACCTCTTCTTCAACGAAGATCGGGCAATCCGCCCTCAACGCCAGTGCCAGCGCATCCGACGGCCGCGAGTCGATCGAAATATTCTGGCCTTCTTTTTCCAGCCAGATCACCGCAAAGAACGTATCGTCCCTCAGATCGTTCACGACCACCTTTTGCACCTGCGCGTCCAAACCAATCAGCAGGTTTTTCAGCAGATCGTGCGTCATCGGCCGAGGCGTTGAAACCTTTTCCATCTCCAGTGCGATCGCATTTGCTTCGTAGATCCCAACCCAGATCGGCAATACTGAATCCGCCTCCACTCCCTTCAGAATCACCACGGGCATGTTTGTCACCGGATCCATCATCAGCCCGCGAATCTTCATTTCGACTTCCATGGGGTTCTCCTGATGGTTAGACGCCAGAACTCGCTTCCGAGGCCATAGGCCCCGCAATTTGGACCAAGCCTGACGCAACCGGCGCTTCAACCACTTTTCGAGCTTCCGGTACGTAGGTGGTGGCGGAGTATTCTCCGACCAGACTGTTGGGGTGAGATTGAGTAACTCTGACGCTGGCATACATTCCGGGCTCGAGCGAAATATGGGGAGGCGCTGTGAAGTTTAGCACTTTATTTTGCGATGTGCGCCCAATCCATTGCTTTCTTTGTTCGTTCCGTCCCTCAATCATCGCCTCAAGGGTTTGGCCGATATGCCTCTTCTGGTTTTCGATCTGGATCTCGCGAATACGGTCCATCAAAATCGAAAGCCGCAGAGACTTTTCTTCTTCCGCGATCACGTCCGGCAGGCCCAGCGCTGCCGTATTCGGACGCGGCGAGTACTTAAACGTAAACGCCCCGTCGTACCGGACCTCGTGCACCAGCGAAATTGTCTCCTCGAAATCCTGTCGAGTCTCTCCCGGGAAGCCGACAATGATGTCCGTCGTGATCGAAATGTCCCTCTTTGAGGCCTTCATCCAGCCAATCCGCTCCAGATACTGCTCCCGGGTATACAAACGCTGCATCGCGTCCAAAACTCTCGTCGACCCGCTCTGCACCGGCAAGTGCACGTGGTTACACAACCCCGAGTACGCCTCGATGGCCTCTACGATGTCCTTTGTGAAATCCCTCGGATGCGAAGTCGTGAACCACACCCTCTGAATTCCGGGCACTTCCGAAACCGCAACCAGTAGCTCTGCAAAGCTTTTCTTTCCAACAGGATCGCGATAAGAGTTCACGTTCTGCCCGAGCAGTTGGATGGACGTATACCCCATCTCCGCCATCCGCTTCGCCTCTTCCACCACCGAATGCGAAGTGCGGCTCCGCTCTTTCCCTCGGGTGAAGGGCACCACGCAATACGCGCAGAACTTGTCGCAGCCCTCGATGATGGTGATGTACCCGCGATGCTCGTCCGACCGGGCCGTCAGTTCGGTGTCGAACGTCTCGGTAGTATTCCGGTCGTCCAAACCGGTCACTCTTCCGCCGTCCGTCTCAAGTTGCACCAGCATCGAACCCAGGTTCCGGTACGAAGCCGACCCACACACCAGCGAGACATGCGGCGCGCGGTCGAAGATCTTCTCCCCCTCTTGCTGGGCGACACACCCGAGCACACCGAACTTCTTTCCCTGTGCCTGCAACTTCTTGAAATCATTCAGCCGATGAAAAACTTTCTGCTCCGCCTTATCGCGGATCGAGCAGGTGTTGTAGAGGACGAGCCCGGCCTCTTCCACGGTGTTTACCTGCTGGTATCCCTGCGCGAGCAGCGTCCCGACCACTTTCTCCGAGTCGTGGACGTTCATCTGGCACCCGAAGGTCTCTAAGTAGAACGTTTTGTTGGAGCTATCCGGCATACAGAACTGACCTCAGTATAACCCAGTATTCACAGCCATTCCCGCTACCCAAGACCCTCCACCTCGGCTAAACTGAACCCGCATCAGGGCCACGCAATGGTCCGATCCAGGTGTTGTGGGGCACCGGATCGATATTAGAACCATGCGCTCTCAAGCACTCGAGAATCCTCCAGCACTCGTGTCGCACCGCCCTGAACTCACATTGTGGGGTTTACATGGCAACTGCACGCGCGGACCAATTGTCCGAGCAACCGCTTCCTTCTCAACCGCCCGATCCATCACAGCTACTTATGCAACTCGGCAGCGGATTCATGGCTGCTGCCGCACTCTATCCTGTAACCAAGCTTGGCGTCGCCGAACTGCTCGCCGAAGGGCCCAAGCCCATCAGCAAGATCGCCCAGGACACCGGCGCCAATGAAGACGGTCTCTACCGCGTCATGCGGGCACTTTCCAGCATCGGAGTTTTTGCCGAGATCTCGCCGCGTACCTTCGGCCTTACTCCTGCCGCCAGCCTCTTGCGCGCGGACGTCGCCGGCAACATGCGTGACCTCATCCTCTGGATGACGAATCACTTCCACCTCAACTCCTGGGGCGGAATGATGCACTCCGTGCTCACCGGTCAACCCGCCGTCGAAAAGCTTTACGGAAAGCACTGCTTTGATATCTTCCGTGACTTTCCTGAAGTCGACGTCGAGTTCAACAACGCCATGACCAACATCAGTGCGATGACGATCCCCGCCATCCTTGAGGGTTACGACTTTTCAGGCATTGGCACTCTGGTCGATATCGCCGGTGGACACGGCCTGCTCATCAGCCAGATCCTGAAACACAATCCCGACATGAAGGGCATTCTCTTCGACGTCCCTCATGTCATCGAAGGCGCGAAGTCGCGCATAGCGCGTCTCGGACTCGAATCACGCCTGCAGACTGCCACCGGCGACTTCTTCCAATCGATTCCCGTCGGCGGCGACGCTTACATGATGCAGCACATCATCCACGACTGGGACGATGCAAAGGCTCATACGATCCTGAAAAACATCCGCAAAGCGCTCGAAGGACGCAAGAACGGAAAGCTTCTCATCTTCGACGCTTTGATCAGCGACGGCAACGGTTCCGATTTCTCCAAGTGGATGGATCTCGAAATGATGCTCATGCCCGGCGGACGCGAGCGCACCGAGAACGAATTCCGCTCGCTGCTCGAAGGAGCCGGATTCAAGCTGAACCGCATCATCCCAATTCCGTCCATGGTCAGCATCCTGGAAGCAGTGCCCGTCTAGTTCCACTAAACAAGAAGGCCATCCACCCGGATGGCCTTTTTCTTTGTCATCTTTGATGACTCTCGTTACTTTCCCTCGCCCTGCTTCAGGCCCATACTCCTGCCATGCGGAGACTGTTACTGCCCGTTCCTCACGAGCCCAAGGAAATAAGCATGAACCCGGCTATCTTCGGAGAGTTCGGGATGAAAGGTGGCTGCCATCGTCCGGCCCTGTCGAACGAGTACGGCATCTTCGCCGTGTCGAGCGAGGACTTCCACACCTGCTCCGTATCGTTCGATTTTGGGAGCTCGGATAAAGACCATTTCTAGCGGTCCCTTCCCCTGCTCCAGTTCAGGCGCCGCCGGCGCGGGCTCGATGAAGCTATCGATCTGCCGCCCGTAGGCATTCCGCCGCACCGTGATGTCCATAGCCCCCAGGCCTTCCTGCTTCGGGTTCTCAACTTCTTTAGCCAGCATGATGCACCCGGCGCACGTACCAAACGTCGGCTTCGATGTAACGAACTCTTTTAACTTCCGCAGAAACTCTTCGCCTAACAATTTCAGAAACGTCGTAGACTCACCGCCCGGAATCACCAATCCCTCAACTTCATCCAGTTGCTCGGCCTTGCGCACCAATACCACCTCGGCCCCAAGCTCCTCGAGCCTGCGCCGATGCGCGTCGAAATCTCCCTGCAGTGCTAGAACACCAATCTTCATAGGTCTTTATAAGAGATTAGCAGAACGCCTCATACATCTCATGACCATCAGCTTTGTTACTATTTCCTGCGCAAGTTAGAACGAGGTTCTCATCATGCTTAAATTCCGTAATGCAGTCCTCGTGTTTCTATGCGCCCTCTTGATCTCATCCGCCTGGGCTCAAGTTTCCGCCCCAACTCAGCAGCCGACCTCTGTCTCCGAATGGACCGATCTCGCCTATAGCTCCTTCGAAACCATCCCGAACATCACCTATCGTCGCGCTAATAACACGGACCTCAAACTCGATCTCTATCTGCCTCATGAGCGCACTCAGCCCGTTCCACTCCTGATTCTCATTCACGGTGGAGGCTGGGTTGCCGGAAACAGGGAAAGCATCGTTCTTCAGACCCTGCCATACCTCCAGATGGGTTTCGCGGTAGCTAACGTCCAGTATCGACTTGCCTCGAACACGCCGGCGCCAGCCGCGGTAGAGGATTGCCGTTGCGCCCTGAGTTGGCTCTTCCACAACGCAGCTCGTTACAACTTCGACGTAAACCGTATCGTTACAACAGGCGGTTCTGCCGGCGGACACCTTGCCCTCACCACCGGCCTTCTCAACGCCGAAGCCGGCTTCGACCGCGGTTGCACTCCGCCTGACGACATGCGCTGGGACAAAGCCCCCACTACTCAACCCAGGGTCGCCGCCATCATCAACTGGTTTGGCATCACCGATGTCGCCGATCTCTTCTCCGGACCCAACGCGAAGGGTTACGCCATCGAATGGTTTGGGAGCATCGATAATCGCGACCAACTCGCTCGCCGCCTCTCGCCTGCATACATCGTCAGCAAAACTTCACCGCCGGTGCTCACGATTCATGGCGACAAGGACACGCTCGTCCCCTACGCTCACGCCCAGAAGTTGCATGAAGCGCTCACCCGTGCCGGAGTACGCAATCAACTGATCACCATTCCCAATGGCGGACACGGCGGCTTTTCTCTCGACGAGATGCGCAAGACCATGACTGCCATCCGCGCGTTCCTTCGCGACAACAAGATCGTTCAATAGTTTTCTACTAAGCCGCCGGCCCCGCTTCGTGCGGGGCTTTTTCTTGCCTGGATCACATCACTCGCTCGCCGTAGTCTCACCCAGCCACTGCGCACAACTTCGCCGTGAGTACCTTCAGAACCTCAGGAGCAAGTTTGTCTTCCGCTTTCTCCAGCGCAAGATGCGAGTCCGCCTGGATGGTGTAATCGCTCTTGTCAGAACACACCACCACCACGGCACATCCTGACTCCCACGCTTTGATTGCGAGCTCTTCCTTGGCGAATCGCACCAGTCCCGGACCGATCACCACCGCCTGGTAGTTCTCCTTTGTAAAGTCTCGTTCAGCTTCCAGCGCGCAGTCTGCTTCCGTAATCTGGTAACCAGCGTCAGAAAGCTTCGGGATACTTTTCGCGCCGAAGGCCTTGTCGTTGTATACGCAAAGAATATGCAAGCCTGGCATAGGCACCTCGCTTCCCTTGCAGAAGCAAAAGTCTTGTTTGCGGTCACACCGGATAACGGTCTGTCACCGTGAGCATGCCAGGCCGGGATCCGGCCCTCGTAATCTGCTCCCATCTTGCGCTCTTTTACGACGACGGTAGCCGCAATTCGTAGAATCTCATTTTTCGCTTTCCCAATTCGGAACAAAAGAAAAAGGCCGCCGGCAATCCACCGGCGGCCTCGCCTGACGCTGTGAAATTATGCTGTCGCTTCGGTCTGCTTCAGTTCCAGCGGAATCTGCTGTTTGTGTTTTGCCAACCACTGCTCAAAGGAAAGCAGCTCCGGATTCAGCCTGCGCGAGAACTCCACGCTGCGCGGCCTGCTGAACTCCTCGTTGAAATCGTGCTTGTATTGGAACATGTTCCCCAGGTCGTCCGCCCCCGGAAACCCGAAGCTCCGGTATACATCCGGCGATACAGCGTTGTAGCGTACCGGCACTCCGAGTGCCTTGCTCAAGCCAGCCGCCATCTGCTCGCCCGTGAGATGCTCCCCGGCAATGCCCACCGTTTTACCCACAAACTCCTGGCCGCGTTTGAATATCCCATATGCGCACTTGCCGATATCTTCCGCCGCGATGCCTGGCAGCGGCGTGGAACCCATCGGCAGCGTAATCGCCTGTTTGCCATCCGGGCCCGGCTTCGGACCTAGTCCAAAGTAAATGAAGTTGTCCCAGTAAAACGAAGTCAGCAGGAAGGTCGTCGGCACTCCGGCATCAGTAAAGAAATGATCGGACCCGCCTTTCGAATCGAAATGCGGCACTTTGTAATTGCCCATGAGCGTGGGCATCCGGTTGTCCGAGAGCGGCACCAGCTTTCGCGTGTCCTCCAGCGTGGACCAAATCGCGTGCTTCACTCCCGCCGCTTTCGCCGCCTTCGCCAGGTTCTCGACCTGCGAAATCTCCTTCTCCGGAGAGAAATGCTCCCAGTAATTCGTCAGGCAGAACACGCCATGAGCGCCGCTGAATGCTCTGGTCAGGCTGTCTACGTTATCCAGATCGGCGCTGACTATCTCGGCGCCCAGTTTTGCCAGTTCCTTGGCTTTATCCGACCCCGGATTTCTTGTTATCGCTCGCACCGCAAATTCGCCATTCTTGTCCTTCAGGATGGCCCGCACCAATCCGCCACCCTGCGCACCCGTGGCGCCGGTTACAGCAATAGTCTTTTTATCTGACATCTCAGTTCTCCTTCACAGTCTTCATAGAGGGACTGTACTCAGATTCCCGAACTGCTCGTGAAGATTCACTGTGTAGAAATCTCGCCCTGCAAATCGAAGACCTGCAGCCCGTGTCTTTCAAGCCCTTGTCACATGTCAAGTACCACCGCCGTCACAAATCTGGCCTAAACTATTCAGAACACGCCAAATATATTTCTGGAAAAGTTGGCATGTTACCCCCGCCGAAATTGCTATTCTCTAAACAGTAGCTGGTCCTGACGGCATCTCCGTTAGCGCCAGCTTTTTGTTTTTGCGCTCGAAATGGAAGGCGGCAATGTTAATCAGAAGGTAAACACCATTTCCGCTAACCGGTTCAGCAGCAATACTTTGACTCTAAACCGTTTGAAATCTTTGGTCGGACTAGAAGTCCACATGCAAGTTCCTGATTCTATTGACTCGAAAATAGATCAGGGGGAGGGGTAGGTATTTAAATGGCAAAATTCCGAACTTGTGAACATATTAGGCAAACTGACAACAACCGGTGCGGCTCACCCGCGCTGCGCGGCAAACATTACTGCTACTACCACGAGCGCGTCCATAAAGGCGAAGCAATTGGCGCGGATCATACTTGCCGCATCTTCCCGCTCCTGAACAGTGAGCGTGAAATCAAGATTGCGGCCACCCAGATACTTCATCAGCTCCACCTTCATCACATCAGTCCCGAGGAGGCCAGACTCATGCTTTACGCCGTCCGGCTCGCCAGCAACATCCTCACGCAGCCATTCGATCTCGACGGATATCTCAACTCCAGAAACTGAGAGGCTACACGCTCGCTTCGATCGTCGACGAGACCTCTTCCCACTCTGCCATGGCCTGCTCGAGTTCCTGCTTCATTGACTCTTGCTGCGCCATCAGGCGTTTGGTCTCGTCGGCGCTTACGAACGTCAGGAGCGCGGTTTCGCATTCGGCGATTCCCTGCTCCAGCCTGGAGATGTCGTCTTCCAGTTCCTGCGCCCGGTCCTGCATCTGCTTGAGCTTGATCGGATTGATCCGCTTGGGAGGTGTGGGTGCCCCATCCTTTAGGCCCTCTGTTGGCCGTAAGGGTGGGGTGCGGGAATCCAATTCCGTTAGAAGGTCTCTTGGTGGTGGGCTGTCCACATTTTGTTTCCGCCACATGAAGTCTTCGTACTCGCCCGGGAATACGTCCACCCGGCCGTCGATGACTTCGAAAACTTTCGTCGCCAGGTTATCGATGAAGTATCGATCGTGCGACACAAAGATCACCGTGCCCGTGAACTCCTTCAGCGCGTTCAACAGCACGTCTTTCGCTCGGAGGTCCAGGTGATTCGTAGGCTCGTCCAGCAGCAGGAAGTTCGAGGGGTGCAGCAGCATTCGCGCCAGCGCATAGCGGTTGCGCTCGCCGCCCGACAGCACTCCGATCGGCTTGAACACGTCGTCGCCGCTGAACAGGAAACATCCGAGCAGGTTGCGCAGCTCGGTCGTGCTCGCCAGCGGCGCAACCGTTTCCAGGTCTTCGAGCACGCGACTGGAAGTATTGAGTTCCTTGTACTGGTCCTGCGCGAAGTAGTCGGGCTCCACGTTGTGCCCAAGTTGCAGTGTTCCGCTCGTTGGCCGCTCAACGCCCGACAACAGCTTGATCAGCGTGGATTTTCCGGCGCCGTTCACACCCACAAGTGCGATGCGGTCTCCGCGCTCGATCGTAAAGTTCACACCGCTGAAGACGTGCTTTTCTCCATAGCTCTTCGCGACATCTTCGAACTGCGCCACCAGTCTTCCACTCGGCTGCGGCTGCGGAAACTTGAAGTGGATCGCCTCTTCTTCGTTCGGGATTTCGATCCGCTCGATCTTCTCGAGTTCCTTGATTCGGCTCTGAACTTGCTTCGCTTTCGAAGCCTTGTAGCGGAAGCGATTGATGAACGATTCGAGATGCTCGATGTGCTCGCGCTGGTTCTTGTACGCCGCGAGCAATTGGTCGCGCCGTTCTGTCTTCTGCTTCAGGAACTGATCGTAGTTGCCCGGATAGAAATGAACGCCCTTGTTCCATATCTCGACGATCTTCTTCACCGTGACATCGAGGAAATAGCGGTCGTGCGAGATCAGGACGTACGCGCCCGGATACTCGGTAAGATATCCTTCCAGCCAGTTGCGCGACTCCAGATCCAGGTGGTTCGTCGGTTCGTCCAGCAGCAGCAGGTTCGGCTTCTGAAGCAGCAGTTTCGCCAATGCGATGCGCATCTGCCAGCCGCCGCTGAACTCCTCTGTCCGTCTAGCCCAGTCTTCTTTGCGGAAGCCAAGGCCTTGCAGGACCGCTCCGACCTGCGACTCGATCGCGTACCCATCGCGTGCCTGAAATTGGTTCTCCAGTTGATGGAACCGCTCCGCAACCTGCGTGTAGTCGTCGCTCTCATGGTCCAACTCCGACATTCGATGCGTGAGCGCTTCCATCTCTTCTTCCATCGCCTTCACGTCGTCGAACACGGACATGCACTCGGCGAACACCGAACGACCGGAAAGCGTCAGCCCATCTTGCGGAAGATATCCTGCGGAAGTTCCCTTCGTGATCGCCATCGAGCCGTAGTCGAGCGACTCGATTCCAGCCAGCACCTTCAGCAAAGTGGATTTGCCGGTACCATTCGCGCCGACCAACCCCACGCGGTCGCGCGACGTGATCAGCCAGTCCAGGCCGTCAAACAGCAATTTGGGGCCGAACCGCTTGCCGGCCGCGGAAAGTTGGATCATGCACTCCTATTTTACGCGGCCTTGCGGGTCCATTCCCTCACCATCTCCTGGCGTAGCTTTGCCCTCCTCCATCCAAGCGCCAACGCAGTCGCTCCAATTGCTCCGCCGATCAACCAGTCGCGGTTCATGTCCACCCACAACTGCAGACTCCACTTCGCCGACCGCTGTCCAAACGTCCCATGCCAGCCGTGATCCTGCTTGTCATCCAATGGTTCCCAGACATTATTCGGACGTCCCGGATCTTCTGGCTGGTCCAGTTGTTGCGACTCGTATCCTGTCTTCCCTAGATACTTGTCCAACGCTCCCGGAATGAACTTCTGTCCAATGATCGCCTCGACCGTCGAATGGCCGACCCACACTTCGCGACGCCGGTGATGCGCGGCCCAACACACCGCCTTCGCGGCAACTTCGGGCTGGTAAATAGGCGGAACCGGTTGCGCCTTTCGTTGCAGGCGGCTCTTCACCCATCCGAACTGAGTGGTGTTCATCGCCGGAAGATGGACCGCGGTCACGTGGACATTGCTCTTGTCGTGGATGAGTTCGCAGCGCAGCGAGTCCGTGAATCCGGAGATGGCATGCTTCGCGGCGCAGTAAGCGGATTGCAGTGGAATACTTCGATATGCCAGCGCCGAACCAACCTGCACGATCGTTCCGTGGTCGCGCGACAGCATGGTCTTGAGAGCCGCCAGCGTGCCGTAAACGTAGCCCAAATAAGTGACATTGGTGACGCGCTGGTAGTCATCCGGTGTCATCTCTTTGATCGGCGAGAACACCGACGCCATTGCGACATTCACCCAAACGTCAATCGGGCCGAACTTCTCCTCTACCTTCTTCGCGGCGTCGAACACCTGCTTCGGGTCGGCAACGTCCGTCGGTATCGCGATCGCCTTCCCACCCAACCGTTCGACTTCGCGCTTCGCGCCGGCAAGTCCCGCGCGGCCGCGCGCCACCAAGCCGATGCAAGCACCACGCTTCGCAAACTCGTGCGCCACAGCCCTTCCCACCCCGGCGGACGCACCTGTCACTACCACAACTTCCTGACCCATCATTGGCTCCTGCTGATTACGATGCAGGCTGCCAACGATAGGAAGTCAGCGGCTACTCGTAGCGAAGCACGTCGGCAGGATCAACCCTGATGGCGTTCATCGCAGGCAGCAGGCTAGCCATCACCGCCACACTCGCCAGGATCAGCATCGACCCGATGAGCGACAGCGGATCTCCCGCACCAACCTCGTACAAGACGGTCTTCATCGCGTGCCCGCTGAGCAACGCAATGGGCACTCCGATCGCCACACCGGTCATGGCCAGAATCATCGCCCGCTTGACGATCCCCCCAAGAATCTGGGACCGCTGCGCACCTAAAGCCAGTCGGATGCCAATCTCCTTGGTTCGCTGCACCACCATGTACGACATCAAGCCATACAGTCCGACCGCCGCCAGCACCAGCGCCAGCACGCCGAACATACCCGAAAGCCTTGCCAGCATCGACTCCTTGAACACCTCGCGGCTCGCGAGTTCATCGATCGTCTGCACTCCAACGACTGGCAGCCCGGGCGCGATTTCCTTCATGCGTTGCCGAACAGCGTCCGTAACCGCGCTCGGATCTCCGACGGTGCGAATCTCAAAGTTCAATATGGATATCGGGCTAATATTGTTGACCGCCATCGGCAAGTAGAACCGTCGCTCCACTTTGTCGCGAACGCTGTGGTCGCGTACATCCTTCACCACGCCCACAATTTCAAAAACGCGCTTAGTGCCGTCGTCTGCGGGAACGGTGATCTTGTGACCGATCGGATTCCTATTCCGGAAATAGAAGTTGGCGAAGGATTCATTCACGATCGTCACAGGCGTTTTGCCTTCGTTATCGCGCTCATCGAAATCCCTGCCGAGTAGAAAACGTGCTCCGATCGTCTTGAAATAGCCAGCGCCAATGTTGTCGAAAGCGGCCTGCCGATCCGCATCTCCGTTCGCGGCAAACCCTTCGGCATCCATGGAAGTTCCAGATTCAGTTCCACTGAAGAGACCGTTCTCGGAAACGGCAGCCTGCTCTACGCCCGGAATCAACTTAATTGCCTGCGGAAGATCCTTGGCCATCTGTTTCAGACGGTCCTGGTCGTATCCCACGACCATTGGGTCGGTCTTCATCACAATCAGACGCTCACGTGGATAGCCGAGATCAACGTCCTGCAGGTTGTAGAGGCTGCGAACGAGCAGGCCTGCCGCTGTGATCACCAGCATCGACACCGCGAACTGCGCGGCGATCAGTAGATTGCCCACGGTGAAGACGCCTCTGGATCCGTGAGCGGCGGACACGCGATTTGTCTGCCCGAGGATTTGCGTCAACTCGATTTTCGATGCCCGCAATGCCGGCACCAATCCAAACAGGAGTCCGGTGATGAGGCAAAGGGCTGCGGCGAACGCGAGCACATATCCATCTGGAGCGGTGTCGATGGCGATGCTGCTGAATCGCTGCGTCACCCATCGCAGCAAGAGGCGCGTTCCCCACTGGGCTACGGCAAGCCCGGCAAGACCGCCGATAAATGCCAGGAGTACGCTCTCGGTAATCAGTTGGCGGATTACACGCCAGGGCTTCGCGCCAATCGCTACCCGCAACGCAATCTCCCGCGTCCGTGACGATGATCTCGCCAGCAGCATGTTTGAGATATTCGTGCAGGCCATGACGAGCACCAGGCCGACAATGATCATCAGTAGCACCATCGGCCGCATCAACGCACTGCGCGAGGCCGAGAACCCTCGAAGCCCACTCTCCACCCTGATGTTTTCCTTCGGGATGTCGTCGAGATCCTGCTTCGAGAGCTTCGCAGCGTAATCACCCTTAAGCATCTGCCGGAATTTCACATTGACGGCTGCCGCAGCCTGTTCGCGTGAAACACCCGGCTTCAGACGTGCCATTACCTGGAGCCACGAGATTCTGGGATCCTTCGTCCAGTCCGTGCCAGACACCAGTTGCGGTTGCATGCTCATCGGTATCCAGACGTCTTGCGATTCGGCTGAGATTTCGCCATCGAATCCTTCGCGAGCCACACCGATGATCGTCACCGGATAGTTGCTCATGCGCACGGTTCTCCCGACAACCGAAGGATCTCCCGCGAACTGTCGAAGCCAGTAGTTGTGGCTGATGACCGCCACCGGAGTGGGATTGTTCATGTCTGCTTCAGCGTCGCCGAAGAAGCGCCCAATCGCCGGAGTCACACCGAGAGTCGAGAAATACTTGCCAGTTACGAAGCGACCGCGCGCGGGTTTTCCGGGATCGTTGGACTCGGTGGCCACCGTCAACCGGCGGATATCGCCCGCCGCATAGGCGCTGGAAAATACCTCCGGAACATCGGACAAACCGGCATACAGCAGGTACGAGAAAACTTCGACACGCGGAGTGCCCGCGCTTCGGCCGTGCACATGGTTGGGGTCACCAAGGATGACAAGCGATTGAGGATCGGATACCGGCATCGGCCGCAGGAGGACGGCGTTGACGATCGTAAAAATGGCGGTGTTCGCGCCAATGGCAAGCGCCAAGGTGACGACCGCTACAATCGTGAACCCCTTGTTCTTCAACAAGGTCCGAAATCCGAACTTCAGGTCTTGCCGCAACGTGTCCATGAATTCTCCCGTTCGTAGTCTACCCACAAACTTAGCAATCGGAAGACACTTGCCGGGCCTTGTAAGCGATTGAAAAATCGTGGTGTAGCACCCAAAGTGGCTCGCGTTTTGTGCGTTGATGGGACTAAGTGTTCGGAATCGAACACGAAAAAAGCGCCGGTTCGGAACCGGCGCTTGGGACAACGGCAGAGTACTACAAGTTCTTGTTCACCCACTCCTCGACGCGATCCAGAGCCTTATTGATGTTCTCCATCGAGTTGGCAATCGAGAAGCGCAGGTATCCTTCGCCAAATGCGCCGAAGGCAGTGCCGGACAGCGCTGCGACTCCGGCTTGATCGAGCAGTGCGTCAGCCAGTTTCTTCGACGGCCACCCGGTTTTCTGGATGTTCGGGAACATGTAGAAGGCGCCCTTCGGCTTTAAGCAGGAGAAGCCCTTGATCCGGTTGATGCGCTCATGGAACGCATCGCGGCGGCGCATGAACTCCTTATTCATCTTGTCGACCGAAGACTGATCGCCTTTCAGCGCTTCGATGCCCGCGACTTGAGTGAAACTCGCGGTGCAGGAGTTCGAGTTCGTCATCAGTCGCGAGATGTGCTGGGCAAGGTCGGTGCGCATGACGCCATAGCCCATGCGCCATCCCGTCATCGCGTACGTCTTGGAGAAGCCATCAAGCAGGATGGTCCGCTCCTTCCAATCCGGCAGCGACATGATCGAATGATGTTCGCCTTCAAACAGCAAACGGCTGTAGATCTCGTCGGCGAGCACCATGATGTCGCGGTCGCCTATGGCGTCGGCAATCGCCTTGATGTCCTGCTTCTCAAGGACACCGCCGGTCGGATTCTGCGGCGAGTTGATAATGATGAGCTTCGTTTTGTCGGTAATGAGCGACTTCAGCTCATTCACGTCTAGCCGGAACTGGAGTTCTTCTCTCAACTGAATCGGCACGGCCTTGGCACCGACGAAGTTGATCATCGACTCGTAAATCGGGAATCCGGGATTCGGATAGATAACCTCGTCGCCGACATCGGCGAGAGCGAGGATGGAGTAGAAGATGATCGGCTTCCCACCGGGAACCACGACCACTTCGTCGGCAGTCGCCTTCACCCTGCGCGTGTCACTGACGTAGTTCGCGATCGTCTCGCGAAGGTCCGGCAGGCCGGCGGACGGCCCGTAGTGGGTCCATCCGCTGTGCAGTGCTTTGCTGGCGGCTTCAATGATGTTGGCTGGGGTGTCGAAGTCAGGCTCACCGATTTCAAGGTGAACGATGTCACGGCCCTGGCGCTCGAGGGCGCGGGCGCGGACCAGTACTTCGAACGCGGTCTCTGTACCCAGGCGCGACATCCGCTGGGCGAGGTGTAGTTCGTGCGTCACTTTTTCCATAAGAGGCATTTTGAAGCCCGCCTATTATAAGCATTTGCGCATAGGCGCATAAGTTCAGCTTTGAGTCTGAACTGCCATGTCAACAAATGCTGTGACGCAAATCACGCGAGTTTTGCTGGTGTTAGGGCGATTTTCCCAGGTTGGACCCGAAACCCGAAGATGGCCCAAGCGACGTTATTCCGTAACGTTCTCTTCGTGCTTGGCCCTGAACACGCGTTCCACTGAGTACGACGCCTGGGGCACCACCTGGTGGTAGTGCCGGACGTGCATTTCCCCGAGCAAGCCGATTGCGAGTAACTGAACTCCGGCGATGATCATCACGCCCGCAAACAGCATCAACGGCCCGTGTGCCTGGACGACGTCGAACTGGAAGTTGAGGATCTTACGAGCGGCCAGCCACAGTCCTATGCCGCCACCGAGCAGGATTCCGAGAACGCCGATTCGCCCGAAGAAGTGCAACGGACGTTGAAGATACTTCAGCAGGAACCGAATGGTGATGAGATCGAAGAACACCCGGATCGTGCGACCGATTCCGTAATGCGAAGCTCCCTTTTCACGGTTGACGTTCTTGATCGGGATCTCGCAGATCGATGCCCCGACTGAAGATGCCAGCGCCGGAATGAACCGGTGCATCTCGCCGTAAAGAGGAACCTGCGACAGCACGTCGCGGCGATAGGCTTTGAACGTGGTACCGAAGTCGTGAATATCCACGCCGCTAAGCTTGGCCATCGCCCAGTTCGCAGCCCTCGACGGGATGCGGCGCAACCAGAGATTATCGATGCGGACCTTGCGCCAACCGCTGACCACGTCGTAGCCCTCGTGGATCTTCTCAACGAAGAGCGGAATGTCAGCCGGATCATGCTGAAGGTCGCCATCCATCGCGATGACGTATTCGCCCCTGGCGTGATCGAATCCGGCGGCGAGCGCCGATGTCTGGCCGAAATTACGGCGAAGCTTCACCAGCGTGACGCGGCTGTCTACCAGCGCAATCTGGCTCAGCAACTCGAACGTATGATCCTTGCTGCCGTCATCAACAAACACCAGTTCGAACGATTCCCCGGTGCCCTCCATGACGGCCTTCAGGCGGTCGTAGAGCTCGGTGACACTATCTTCTTCGTTGTGGAAAGGGACTACGATGGAGTACTTCAGCACCAGATGATTATAAACGCGCGAGCACATCTTGCTCTAAGCGCTTCCCAGTAACCCTGAACATTCGATATAGTTTGGGCACTATAAGGCATGTGGGGTGCCCGTTGGGTCAATTGAGTTTTCTGTCGCTGGTTTGCTGTGTATTTCTGTCTTCCACTGCTTTGCTTGCCGAGACGCCCGTGGGTGCCGTGAAATCGGTTCGCTTGAACGCCTTTGTGGAACGCGGTTCGAACGAAACACCGGTTGAATGGCGACACCAGTTTGTGTCTGGTGACACAATCCGAACCGATGCGAATGGGCGGATGAGTCTGACGGTTGGCAACTCCACCGTCTCACTGGGAGAGTCGACCGAACTGCGGATACTGGGCTCCGATCGACTTCAACTGCTCCGTGGCAGCATGCGGATGTCGACAGGCCCGAAGGTGGAAGTGGAAACGACACACGGCATCGTTTCGGCCGAGAAGGCCGATGTTGCCGTTCAGGTCAGCGAGACGGGAACACAGGTCGTCTGCATCGAAGGCCTCGCGGCATTGCGGAACTCAACCGGGCAGACGGAGTCGTGCCTGTCAGGTGAGTTGCTTGTAATGCGGCCCGGTACGGCTCCACGCCAGGCACAGTTGGCGGATTTCAGAACAGTCGCGCTTTGGAAGAACATCACCGATCCGGATCAAGCCCCCGAGTTTCAGCCATTCCCGTAAGAAGATGGGGCGTTTAAGCAAACGCCCCTGCATGCTTCAGAATTGGACCATCGCCGGGTCTTCCAGAGCGGTCGACACACCGGTTGATCCCACGTTCGTCAGCTTCCCTGACGAAGCATCACGTCTCAACACGGTGACGCTCCCCTGCACCGAACTCACGGTGTTGTTCACCACGAACACGTAGTCGCTCTGAACAAGTGGCCGATTGCCGCGCACGTCGGAAGGCATATCGAGGACCTGCACCTGGGTGAGTGTTCCGTCGCTTCCGAGCGAGTAGACGATCACGCTCTCCTGGTTTGGCACGGCTTCTTCATTCGTCAGCAGGTACAGGAACTTCCCTGAAGGATCGAAGTCCATGTACTTGGCGGTGCGGTTCTCGGTGGAAGCAGGCAAACCCACTGAGGTTAGCGTTCCACCAGAGCCGATCGCATACAAGTTGATCACGCTGTTGTTCATGCCTGCGGTGGCAGCAAGAAACTTGCCCGAGGGATCCGCCGCAAGCGCGGAGGGGATGTTCGCACCCGTGAGCGTAATGGCATCTGCAGGCGTACCGAGCGAGCCATCAGCCGCCAGCGGAATGCGCCTGATGATCGGCGTTTGAAATCCGTCCTTCGGATTTCCGTTCTGGACTCCAACGAAGGCGAAGTTTCCGGCCAAAGCAAAGCCGAAGACTACGTCTCCCACTAACTGGGAATTCAGCAACGAAGGATTGCCGTTGTTCGTCGCAATGGCGTACACGGAACTCTGAGAAACGACGTAGAGGGTCTGACCGGAGGGAGACGTCTTCATCATCCGAACGTCGGTGGCTGCGGTGCCGCCGCTCCCTAGAACCGCCGAACCCGATTTTGTCAGGTTCCCAGTCCCCTGGTCGGCGCGGTAGGCAAGTACCTGTGTATCGCTCGAACTCGGAGTATTGGTCGAGTAGACAACACTGCCTTGCGACGCGAGGACACCGCTGAGCGCTGTACCTGCCACAAGCGAAGAGTCCGAAATCTTCGTCAGCGATCCTGACGTCGGATCAAAACGGAAACCAAAAATGCTGCCTTGATCGATGTATGCCCCGACGTACAGGTATCTCGAGGAGGAACTTGATCCACCACCGGAACCGCCGCTGCCACCGGAGTTTCCTCCGTTGCCTCCAGAGTTTCCGTTATTCGAGCCGCCCGGATTCGGATTTCCGGTGTTTGCACCTGTGTTGTTGGAATTGTTGCTGCCGCCGCAACCGATGAAATTCAGTATCGCGAGTAGCGCAAGGAACGCGAGAACCGGTCGCAACCGGAGATGACGCATGATCATAGCCAAACCTCACTCCCCAACGGGGTGCTGCTCTCTACGATGTGCAGATACTCGCGGCGGTTCGCTCCGGCTTCCCACACTTTCAGACTGGGATGAATTTCAAAGGAAGTTGCCCGTGGGCACCTATCGACGGAGTTCATTGAATCAAGTCATGTGCTTACGAATACGGGTCAACCCTAACTCCTTTCGGGCTATCTACTAGGAGGTACGGCGCATAACTTAATCGTTTAAAGAACAAAGGTGCCCCAATGCTGAAGCAGCGGATGCTTGCTCCCGTCTTCGCGCTGGCGCTCACGCTGCCCGTGTGCGCTCAGGACGTAAACAATAACCAGACACCTCAACCCGTCAACGATGCTCCTCTCGTGTATCGGGTGAACGTGGTGGAACGCGCGGCTCGGGCCGTCGATTACCGGCACCGAGGGAATGTTGACCTGCGGATTCTCGGAACTGACCTCATGCCGGATGCGGTGGGCTCGGCCGAAGTAAGGCCGCAGGCTGGGCGTATCAAGATCAATGCCAAGTTCGATCGTCTGAAGCCGCCCAGCACATTCGGTCCGCAATACCTGACCTACGTGCTTTGGGCGCTTACGCCCGAAGGCCGTCCGGTGAACCTCGGCGAAGTCGTACTCGACGGCAAAGATGACCATGACGCGAAGCTACAGGTCACCACGAACCTGCAGGCCTTCGGAATGATTGTTACCGCCGAACCGTACTACTCGGTTACTCGGCCCAGCAATGTGGTCGTGATGGAGAACCTGGTCGGCAAAGATAATGACGTGAATATCGAGCCGATCACGACTCACTACGAGGCCCTGGACCGCGCGGAATACATTTCCGATATCAAGCCGGCAGAGCTTCCCTCTGCCAAAGCAGATCCTGATGTTCCTCAGAACTTGCTTCAGGCCCGAAATGCCGTGGCGATTGCCAAGGCAGCCGGCGCCGAACGGTACGCCGCGAGCGCAATGCAAAGCGCAGAGGATCTGTTGAACGGTGCTGAAAACGACTACCGTCGCGACCACGACAGCAAGGACATTGCTACTCAGTCGCGCATGGCTGCCCAGCGCGCCGAGGACGCCAGGGTTATCGCTATCCGGACGAGGCTGCGGGAACAAGCCGCCGCAGAGCGTGCGGAGACTTTGCGCCGGGAACAGCAAGCCCGCGAAGAGGCGAAAGCCGAACAACTCCGCGCGCAGGAAGCTCAGCTCCAGGCACAGCGTGAGCAGGAACAGCGCCGCCAGGCTGAGCAGGAACGCTTGGCTGCGGAGCGTGCTCGATCTGAAGCAGAGTTGGCAGCGCAGCGAGCCGCGACGGAGCGTCAGCAGGCCGAACAGGCCCGTCAGGAAGCTCTGCAGCAACAGCAACTCTTAGCGCAGCAGGCGGAGCAGGCTCGACTTCAGGCGCAGCAGGCGGAGGATGCCCGTCGGCAGGCCGAGCTTCAGGCGCAGCAAACCCGCGAACGCCTGATGACACAGCTCAATTCCGTGCTGCAGACGCGTGAAACTGCGCGCGGTCTGATCGTGAATATGTCGGACGTCCTGTTCGACCTGGACAAGGCCACTCTGAAACCTGGTGCTCGCGAGCGACTGGCCAAGGTGGCGGGCATCGTGATGGCCTACCCCGATCTCAAGCTGGACGTAGGTGGCTTCACCGACAGCACCGGAACCGACAGCTATAACCAGAAGCTGTCGGAAGATCGCGCTAACACCGTACGAGCATTCCTGGTCAGCCAGGGGGTTCCTGCGGAGAACATCACCTCGCAGGGATTTGGTGAATCGCAGCCGATCGCCTCGAACGATAACGCCGCGGGACGCCAGCTTAACCGTCGCGTGGAACTGTTGGTTTCCGGCGAGGCAATCGGAAGGACGAATCAGCAACAGCCGTTCAACGGCAACACTGAACCAGCGGCTTCGACTTCCGGCACAACTCCGACGCCCAGCACTCAGCCACAACAACCCGCGATTGCCTCGCCTTCGACCCCACGCTAGAAGCGAAGACAATCCGCGAACGCTAAGGCCGGTCTCGGCATGAGATCGGCCTTTTTTTTTACCTAAGTAAAGAATGCGCCGAGTCTCTGCCCAACCTGGACCAAGCCCATTTCATCCATTGTTAAGCAAGCTAAAAAGTTGAGGGCCCGATGTTCACGGGACGCGTTCCGCTCCTATCGTTTCTCTTTCTCACAACTCTTCTTCTCGTTTCGTGCGGCGGAAACGGCAATTCCTCAACTGGCTCGAACGGATCTCCAGTCAGTCCCGGCACTTCGAATCCAGGCGGATCAAACGACGGAGGATCGGATTCTGGCGGCACTGCCGTCTCGGCACCGGAACACACTGCGTTTCTCTACGGAACTTCGGGCGAGACGATTCTGGGAGCGAAGGTCGATGGCGCGGGACGCATCACCGCAGTCGATATGCCGTTCGATTCCGTTTCCGGCAATACCGGATGGTTTCCGGGTACCGGCGGATTGATCTCTTCCATCGCCACTGACCCGCAAGGCCGGTTTGTCTACGCGCTCTCGGTACAGACTTCTTCGTTTGGAATGCCGATCGGTCAGAACGGTCTCAGTGAATTTACGGTGGACCGCAACTCCGGTGCGCTCACGCTCGTAGGCTCGCCGTATAGCTTGCAAAATCGTGGTGGTGAAATCGCTATCACCGCCGATGGGCTCAAACTGTTGCTACTCGTGAATGACACGATGTCCGTGTACAGCATTGACCAATCTTCTGGCGCGCTGAACCTGCTGAAGACGAATGCCGCTTTGAGCGGGCATCTACGCACAAGTTGGACCGGTCAGTTCGCCTTCGTAGATACAGACAGTGGTCCGCTGGTCGCTTACCGTATTGAGGCAGATGGCAGCACCAGTGAAGTCAGCCGTGTCGAAGTGCAGAACCGCGGCCAACTCTTCGTCAGCTACTCCGGCAAGTATGTCTACTCTTCCGGGGACGAGGGAATCACCGTTGTCGCCGTCGATTCGAATGGATATCTCAACATCACTCAACCGAACTTCTCCGGGTTCCACATGGTCGCAACCACCCGCGATGACCGTTTTGCGTATCTTGGCACCAGCGACTTTCAAACCGGCACCGGACGTATGCTGGCCTTTACGCTTGACCCCGCCAGTGGCGCTATCGAAAACACCGTTGGTGCTCCGGTTCTCTGGCAAGCGGGAGCATTTCCCTTCGAAGTGCTAACCGACTTCGACGGCAAGAACCTTTACGTTGCCAGCGCCGGCAGCGACTTCCAAACCTTCACAGTGAATTCGGACGGCTCGCTCGGCACTCCGGATGTCGAGAACTTCAGAGTTCAGTTCTTCGAAATGCTGCCGTAAAAGAAAAAGCCATCCTGTTCGGAATGGCCTCTTCGCTAAGCGAAATTTCGATTACTTGTTGTTGATCGTCAGCGGCTGTTCGAGACGGAACTCCAGCAGCGTTTCGCTGGGGACGTTCACCTTGTCGCCCTTCGTCATCACCTGGATGGTCGTTCCGGCTCCCGCGCCCACGCCCGCACCGATCGCGGCACCTTTACCACCGCCTGCGATGGCACCGATAATCGCGCCGAGTGCCGCTCCACCAGCAGCCTTCTTCGCCGTGCCCGCGGTCCGTGAGTCGCCTTTCAGCTCATATTCGCCGGTCACGAGCGGAATCCGCTGCTGATTCAGAACCATCTCTACCAACTCAAGCCGCAATTCCGGCGTGCCGCTGAGCTTGCCGGCATCTTTGGCTTGGCTCAGGCGTCCATAAACGTCTGTGCCGCGAGGAGCAATTACAACGCCGTCGAGCATAAGCGGTTCCTGCAAGGTCGCCTGGAAGCGGTCGCCAATCTGGTTCTTCTCGCTATCGATGGCGTCGATGGTTCGGACATTCAGATAGGTTCCAGCCGGAATAGTTACAAACCGTGTCGAGGCTGCTGATTTCAGCGATGCCTGTTCAACGGCGCCGGAAGTATCCGAAGGCTCAGGGGTGAGCTTAATGCGCGTTGGCGTGGCCGGAGGTTTGGCGACGGGAGCCGCAGTGGCAGGCGCAACTTTGGCCACCGGAACAGGAAGGGGCTCGAATGTCAGCATCTTGATATCGGCGACGTTGTATCTCTGGGTGGAAGTCCCTACCTGAAAGGTAACAGTAGTCTCGTCGCCTCCCATGTATTTGCCTTTGATGAGGCTGCCGTTCTTCAACTCCAGTGAGTCCGCCCAGGCGGCCGATGCCACCAGCAATCCCATGGTCATCAGAGCTAACGGTTTACGCATGAATCCTCCTATGAATGTACTCGCCGTGGCGCGGACGAACGAATGCCTTACAGTTCCCTTACATTCTTAAACCAGAATAGCCCGATAGAGTTGCGGTGGGTAGTTGCGCTGGCAGGATCAGCTGTGGATTTCCCGACGACAAGACACGCCTCTCCCCTTCGCCCTCAGTGCACTTCAAACTGGAAAATTGGAGGCTAGCTGCTTCTCGCGCCGTTGGCGGTCGCGGTTGCCGACTGGTTGGTGCCACGCGCGAGCGCAAAAGCAATCAGCTTCGCGAACACCGATTGCCTCTCGAGGTCGTAAACCGTCGGGCTGAAGCGATGCTGGAAATGCGAGGCCAGCGATCCCAGGCACTTGCCGTTTGCGTCGAGTACCGGAACGGAGAACGCCGATCTCATGCCGGCGTTCTGTGCCGCCTCCCGGCAATCGACAAAGAGGGGGTCAGTCCACATGTCCTGTACGATCCAGGGGATCTTGTGCAATGCGGCGCGACCACAACACTGGGTTCCAATGGGAACTTCGGAGCATCCGGAAAGATAGTCTTCGGGAAGGTTGTGAAGCACGAAGGGAGTCAGGACTCCGCGTGTGTCGTCGAGCAGATAAAGAGAACCCATGTTCGTCCCAACGCTGGACGACGCCGCTTCCACCAGGCCCCGAATCACTGCATTCACATCGGCCGAATTTGCCACATGCTGCATGCCGGCCAGAAGAAACTTCGTATCTTGAGACTGCACAAACTCACTATAGCTGAGTTCCTTGCCTTAAACACTGGTGTTAAGAAACAAATTTTGTAACTTAACTCCAAAGGTACCATTTTTACGCAGAGTTGTTACGAATTGAACCGTGATGGAGGCCCTTTCACGGAAACAGCCGCTCATTTATCCTGCTTTGCTGTCTTCAACTGGAGAATTCATGAGAGGCAATCAGAACGTCATCAACGAACTCAACGCCGCCCTTAGCTCTGAGTTAAGCGCAATCGCCCAGTACATGGTCCAGGCCGAGATGTGCGCCAACTGGGGTTACGGACGCCTCGCCGCCCTCACCAAGAAGCGCGCTATCGAAGAGATGCATCACGCAGAACACCTGATCGAGCGCATTCTCTTCCTCGATGGCATGCCCGGTGTGGACGTCACGCTGAAACCCAAGATTGGCACCAGTGTGCAGGAGCACCTGCAACTCGATCTCGAAGACGAACTCGATGCAGCGCGCCAGTACAACAACGCTGTCAACATTTGCAAGGAAGCGAACGACGCCGGCACGCGCGAGTTGTTCGAGCACATGATCGAGGACGAGGAGCGCCACGCCGATTTCCTGGAAGCCCAGTTACACGACATCAAGGAAATGGGCATTGCCAACTACCTCAGCCAACAGATGGCGGGCGAGGGGTCCTAGCGCGAAGAGTTGAACGTATCGCAGGCTTCCAGGCGCCCGCTCTGGAAGCCTTGCTTGAACCAGTACGCACGCTGCTCGGAACTGCCGTGGGTGAACGAATCGGGAGAAACGCCACGCCCGGACATCTTCTGGATCCGGTCGTCGCCGATCGCGGCCGCGGCATTCAATGCTTCATCCACGTCACCCGCCTCAAGGATGTTCCGCTGCTCCGTCGAGTGTCCCCAGATTCCCGCGAAACAATCGGCCTGTAATTCCATGCGGACCGACAGCGCGTTTCTCGACGAAGGGTTCTGCTGCATCGCAGCCCTGACCTTCCGCTCGATCCCCAGCACGTTCTGCACGTGATGCCCGATCTCATGCGCCAGCACATAAGCTTGCGCGAAGTCACCCGACGCATCGAAGCGCTGTTTCAGTTCGTCGTAAAAGCTCAGGTCGATGTAAGCCTTCTGGTCACCCGGACAATAGAACGGGCCGCTCGCCGACTCGGCAACGCCGCACGCCGACTGAACAGCGTCACGAAACAGCACCAGCTTCGCCCGCGGATAGTCCACTCCTCGTTCGGCGAGGATGCCAGTCCAGGTCTTCTGCGCGTCATCGAGCACGAACGATACGAATTGCACCTGCGGTTCTTCAGCAGGATCGTCGACGGGGTTTGACTGGGTTGTGGGCGCCCCCGCCTGATCGGTGCTCAGTAGCGTGAAAAAGTTCTTTTTGAAGACGAAACTGAGCAGCAGCAAAATGACGATGCCGCCCAACCCTAGGCCTCCGCCCATGCGGAGTCCGCCCATACCGCCACCGCCCCGGCGGTCCTCGATGTCAGAACTGCGTCCACCCGGTGACCATCGCATGACGTGCTTAGATGCCTCCCTGGAAATGCGGGAAACAGTGTAGCGCCGGAAGGGCAGGACAAGAAGTCGCGTCTTCGCGGGAACCTTACTCCGCTTTTGGTGTCTGATCTGGTATGAAGTCGGTGCTCTTCGCCTGCGTTTTCGCTCTGGCTGAATTGCACGGACAGACAGGGTTCAATTAGGCGAAAGTATGCCAAAATCGTGGGACTACGGAATGAAACTAGGGAAAAAGTTCAGCGCGATAAAAGAAGGAACCTGCCAGCAGGAGTGCGATATCTGCCGCTCCACCTGTGCCGCCAAGCCTAGTCCTTGCGCACGCTGGATCAACCACCCGCCAAACGGGCACGTGTGCCTCAATCATGCACAACATCTTATCCAAGTCGATGGTGAAAAACTGTAGCTTTAATGCGGTATCTTGTACGTGCCAGCTGCGCTATTGAACACCTCACAAATGCTCTAGCAGCCTCATGACGGTCACCTGCTTCCTCTCATCGATAGACTGCCATGCCAAGCGTCGGACCCAAACGGAATGTGTCCTCTTCAACAATGGGCGCAACTGACGAGCGTCATTACAGCACAAACGAAATTGCAGAAATGTGAAATTACAGAGGACAGTGATTCGGACAACTCAATTCCCAATTCGGAACAGGCACCGAAGAAAACCGAAAATAGCCGTTTGTCTATTACAATTGCGGCGCCATCAGCTATACACAGCGTTAATCATGGAGGCCATTTGTGAACATTGACGAATTCAAAGCTCAGGTTAAAGACATCGCGGAGTTGTCGGCAACTGTTCCCGAACCTTTTCGGGAGAAATGCTTCGAAGTTTTATTGCAGCATCTGATTCGGCAAGCTGATTCTGATTGGGATTCTGCTCGGGGATCACGTGAGGTGAAGAAACGGGTTGAAACCGCCGAAGAAGATGCTGGCAACGAATCGGGGGGAAACGCAGAAACACCCGATGCTTCTGAACCAGTTAGTTCCGAGGCTGTGCTGAGGCTTAACTCAGCATTGAGAGTGTTTATGAGACGCACTAAGGTGACGCAGGCTGATATTGAAAAGGTCGTGATGGTCGAAGGAAACCAAGTCTATTTCTTGAAAGAACCGACAACGAGCAAAGTGGCGCAAGGCCAACTCGAGTGGTCGCTTTTAACGGCTCTTAAGAATGGAATCTTGAGAGGATCGTTCACGGCCGACGCAGAGGAAATTCGCTCGATTTGCCAAGAGAAAGGATTCTACGATCAAGGCAATTTTGCAGCCATCTTCAAAAGAGACAGGATGAAAGGGCTTTTCAAAGCTCCACTTGAAAAGCAAGGAGACCCGCAACCGCTAACCAACGACGGCCTCGATGCACTTGGAAATTTGCTTAAGGAACTTGGCGGAAGTTCTGAATGAAAACCGAACTAATAGAGAAATTGAATGTATTTGAACGAGACCTGCGCAGGCTGAGGAAACTCGTACAGGAACAACCAGGGACTCAAGTCAGCAGACAGGCTCCGCGAGCGTTGGCAGAGCACATCGCCGACTTCTGGGTGGAGGAACTCCGAAGTCCTCTGGAGCACAGGATCAAACTACCTGCCGAGGTTATTGAAAGCACTTCCCTCTCAATGAAACGGTTGCACGTCCTAAGTCGTCCCAACAACGCCAAGAAGTCCTACGAAGATACCGTCCGAGCCGTCCTAAAAGACTTTAAGAACAAGTTTGTTCTACCTATTCAACAGCTAAGCACAAACATCAATGCAAAACCTGATTTATCAAAACTTGTTAAGACTCTCATCAACCCAGAAGAATCCGCATATTTAAAGGAAGGAGTCGACTGTGCAAACGCAGGATTTAATCGAGCTGCTATTGTTTTGGGCTGGTGTTCAGCTATCGACCGAGTTCGCCGAAAGATTCAACTTGAAGGGTTCGCAAAGTTCAATTCCACGTCGACCTCCATCAAGAATCAAACCTCCGGGAAGAGAAAACGGTGGAATAAGGAATTTAAGATCGCTAGCACAGCTGAACTCCAGACCGTTTTCGATGAAGATCTAATCATAGTTTCGGAGGGGATGGGACTCTTGGACGGAAATCAGGCTGATCGGCTAATCGAAGTAGATTTCCAATACAGGAATCACAGTGCACATCCAGGGGATGCCCCAATTGAAGATCCGCATGTAGTCGCATTCTTCACGGATGTTTGCACGATCATTCTTAACAATCCCAAGTTCAAAGTGTAATTCGGAGGAACTATGGCACGAATCCAGATCGAAAAGGTAGTAGACCATCTCAGAACTGACATTCGGCCACTCTTTGGTCGCGGCAGTTAAGGAGAGACCCCCAACGCCGACATCGACGCCTATTCTCTATACCGTGCGTTCCATCGTGCTGTACGCAGGAAGTGCAGGCAGTGGGAAGCAGTTCCCGATCATTTGGAGATATTTAGTTAGGGGTCAAATGTCGTAGTACAGGGCGAACTCGTACGGGTGCGGTCTCTGCCGCATGGCGTTCACTTCCTTGTCGCGCTTGTAGTCGATGTACGTCCGCAGTAACTCCTCCGTGAACACGTCGCCTTTCAGCAGGAATAAGTGATCACGCTCGAGTTCGTCTAGAGCATCTTCAAGCGATCCGGGCATCGACGGAACCTTCGCCAGTTCCTCCGGGCCGAGATCATAGATGTCCTTATCGAGCGGCTGCCCCGGATCGATCTTGTTCTCCACGCCATCCAGTCCGGCCATCATCATGGCTGCAAACGCCAGGTAGGGATTACAGCTGGGGTCCGGCGGACGGAACTCCACACGCTTCGACTTCGGCGAGGCTGAATACATCGGGATACGGCATGCGGCCGAACGGTTCCGGCGCGAATAGGCCAGGTTCACCGGAGCCTCAAACCCCGGTACGAGCCGCTTGTAGCTGTTCGTGGTTGGAGCGATCAGCGCCGACAATGCCGGCCCGTGCTTGATCAGTCCGCCGATGTAGTAGAGCGCCAACTGCGACAGCCCGGCGTATCCGTCACCCGCAAAGAGGGGCTTGCCGCCCTTCCATAGCGATTGGTGACAGTGCATCCCGGAACCATTGTCTTGGAACAAGGGCTTCGGCATGAAAGTCACTGTCTTTCCATGACGATACGCGACATTCCTCACGATGTACTTGTAGAGCATCATGTGGTCTGCCGCCGTGCCCATCTTGTCGAACTTCAGGTCGATTTCGGCCTGTCCGCCGGTCGCAACCTCGTGGTGATGGCACTCCACCTCAAGCCCGCAGCGCTCCATCGTCAGCGCCATCTCGGTGCGGAGGTCCTGGTAGTGGTCGGTCGGAGGAACCGGGAAATAGCCTTCCTTGTAGCGCGGCCGATACCCCAAGTTCCCTTCCTTCCGGCCTGAGTTCCAGCGGCCCTCCTCGGCGTCAATGAAGTAAAAGCCGTGGTTCTCGCGCTGGTCGAAACGAATGTTATCGAAGATGAAGAACTCGGCCTCTGCCCCGAAGTACACCGTGTCGGCGATGCCGGTGGAGGCCAGGTACATTTCGGCCTTCTTCACAATGTAGCGAGGATCCCGGTCGTACTTTTGCTTCGTCACCGGATCGATCACGTCGGCGATCATCACCAGCGTGGGGACTTCGGTGAAAGGATCCATCATGTACCACGCCGGGTCTGGCATCAGGAGCATGTCCGACTCATGGATCGCAGCCCAACCGCGGATCGAAGAGCCGTCCATACCGAAGCCGTCCTCGAATGAGGATTCGTCAAACTGGTCGATGGGATACGAAACGTGATGCCAAAGTCCGGGAAGATCGGTGAAACGCAGGTCGAGTAACTTCGCGCCGTTCTTTTTCGCAAACTCCAGGACGGTCTTTGGATCGGCCATGATGCTCCTATCAATGCAGGGTTGGGCTACATTGCACGATAGAAGCCGGGCGGCGCGAGTGGAAATTGAATGTTTTTATCGGGGGTATAGCCAGTCTTTATTCCCGAACTGAACCTGCCGGCTCCGGTTGCGAAATACGCGCCAGCACGGCGGCGGCAACACGATCGCAGCGCGGAGCGAGGAACTGGAAGGCCGAGGCACTGGTAGCACCCACGCGCGTAAACAGCTCTTTGCGCAACATCCCCCGCGCACGATGCAGCCTGACTTTCACCACGTCCTCCGTCAATCCCAGCGCCGAGGCCGCTTCCGCTGTGGTCATCTCCTCCACATCACGCAACATAAGAACTGTTCTGTAAGGATAGGGCATGGACAGGATAGCCTGTTCGAGCAGCGCTCGCGTTTCAGTGGACGACATATTCTCCTCGGGGTTCGCCTGCGCGGAACTGAATGCAGGTAAATATTGGCGGTCCTCTTCGACTTCATCCAGGGGTTCCGTGCGATTGGC
Organism: Terriglobales bacterium; assembly: GCA_035561515.1. Lineage (NCBI taxonomy): Bacteria > Pseudomonadati > Acidobacteriota > Terriglobia > Terriglobales > Terriglobales bacterium. The sequence goes on from DATMXP010000007.1 coordinate 457,776, forward strand.
TTTCTCCAGCCTGGCGAGCGCCTCATGAATGGCAATCTTCGTCACCCACGTTCGGAAAGAGGCCCTGTGTTCGAACTTGCCGAGGCTGCGGAATGCCCGGACGTAGGCTTCCTGCATTACGTCTTCGGCGTCGGTGTCCTGACGCAGGACGGCCCGAACCGCCCTGTAAACGCGCTGGTTGTAGCGCCGCATCAGCAACTCGTAGAGCGCGGTTTCGCCCGCCAGCACTCGCTCGATTACCTGATCGTCGGTAAGTTCTGCCGCTTCAGCGTTCTTTGTTGCCACTGAGTCCGTCATATCTCTTTCCACCCATTATGGAGCCCACAACGGCGGAAAAGGTTACAGGAAATCGGGGTGTAACCAATCGGCTGGCTGGGGGCTCAATAGGTTGGAGGAGAGATATGAGTTTCGATCCGCGTTTGAACCATGCCTGGTGGGTACTCAAGATCGGCCTTGGACTGGCCCCGATCCTCGCCGGACTCGACAAGTTCACCAATATTCTCGCGAACTGGGAGATGTACCTGAACCCACTCGCGCCGCGTATTCTCCACGTTCAGCCGACGACCTTTATGCACGTGGTCGGTGTCATTGAGATCGTGGCCGGCATCATCGTGCTAAGCCAGTTCACCCGCTACGGTGCCTACCTCGTGATGGCCTGGCTTATCGGCATTGCCCTGAATTTAGTCACCCAGGGGATGTTTTTCGACATCGCAGTTCGCGACATAGAAATGTCGCTTGGCGCCTTCGCCCTTGCCAAACTGACAGAAGCACGCGAAGCTGTCTCATACCTTTCGGGGACCAGGACCACCCCGCGCCCGGTGGAGACCCGTTCCATCGCATAGATGTGGAGGACAAAAATGAAGAAACTGCTTCTCGTTGCGGTCGTGCTTTTCACCACTGCCGCGTTCTGTTCCACGTGGTCCAACGTGACTCTCGTGGACACCATGTGCGCAAAGAAGGTGGCGGCCAATCCTGACGCTCACGCCCGCGATTGCGCTATGGGTTGCGGCGGCAAGTCCGGATTCGGCATCGTCACCAGCGACCAGAAATTCCTGAAGTTCGACGACAGCGGCAACCAGCAGGCCATGGCGCTATTGAAGTCGAGCGACAAGAAGGACCACCTGCGCGTCACCGTCGATGGCGAAGAGAAAGACGGCACGATCCAGGTGAAATCGGTGAAGTTCGACTAACTTCTGTGCGCAGCTCTGGTCGACAGGGCTGCGCCTTTACCTCACCCCCACCTTCTCGCTTCTCCGCTCCACCAGCACCGTGTCTCGCCACAACCCATTCAGCTTCGCGATGTGCTTTCTTCTTCCTACTTGGCGGAATCCGCACGCCTCGCACATCTTCAGGCTTTGATGATTCTCCGGAAACAAGCTGCCTTGTAATGTCCAGATGCCCGCCTCTTCCGATACGCGGATCGTTTCGCGCAGCAGCGTTCTGCCGATTCCCTGCCGTTGCGCCGAGCCAGCCACGTACACACTCACTTCGGCCACGCCGCGATAGCACTCGCGCGGAGACACCGGCCTCAACGCCGCCCATCCGAGCACGCCTTCTTCGCCGCGAGCCACGAGTCGCCCGAGCTTAAGGTGTGCCGCGCCCCACTCTTCCCACGAGGGCGCGTCCATCTCAAACGTGGAGTTTCCGCCGTGAATTTCTTCCAGGTAAATCGACCTGACTGCCAGCCAGTCGTTCGCCGACATCGTGTCAACCTTCAACATCGCTTTCAAGGCCGTCGCCGCCATGGCGAAAGCTTATTCCGATTGCCCGCAAAAATGTGATGGATAGTATCTATGGTCGCGATAACCCCTCTTTATCACTACGCTTCATCTGCGCCGTCCCACGCTTGACCCGTCCGGAACCGGAGTACATAATTTCGCAGCTTGGGAGCCGCTGACATTCGTGTCGGCTGTCCGCGTCTGGTCGGGTGCGCGGAAAAAATCGAACCATCCAATTTCATCGTCCAGGAGCAATTCATGACCGAGAACACCCCAACCACAATGGGAGACTATGCAGTTCTGGGAGTGCTGGGCGCCGGCGGCATGGGTCGCGTGTACAAGGTTCGTAACGTCATCACCGATCGTGTAGAAGCCATCAAGGTCCTGCTGCCCGATCTTCAGGGTCACGAAGAAGTCGCCGCCCGCTTCCTGCGCGAAATCAAGCTGGTTGCCGGGTTGACGCATCCCAACATCGCCGGACTCCATACCGCGCTCACTATCAACAACCAGTTGGTGATGGTGATGGAGTACGTGGAAGGCGAGCCGCTCTCGGCCCGGTTGGCGGCAGGTGCCCTTCCCGTCCCTGACGCACTGAACTACATCGAGCAGGTCCTGAACGCCCTGAGCTACGCGCACGAAAAGAAGATCATCCATCGCGACATCAAGCCCGCGAACATGATGCTCACACCCCAGGGAATCATAAAGCTGATGGATTTCGGCATCGCGCGTACCGACAGCGAACCGGCCAAGCTCACTGCCACCGGCACCACACTCGGTTCCATCAATTACATGTCACCTGAGCAGGTGAAGGGATCTCCCGTTGATGAGCGCTCCGATATCTACTCGGTCGGAATCTCGCTTTACGAGATGGTCACTGGCGAAAAGCCCTTCCACGGCGACAGCAATTTCTCGATCATGGCGGCCCATATCAACCAGGCGCCCACTCCGCCCATCGACCTTCATCCGGATCTGCCTCCCGGATTGAACGAGATCATCCTGACGGCTATCGCCAAAGCTCCGGAGGAGCGGTTCCAGTCGGCGGAGGCCTTTTCCAACGCGATTCGCAGTGTTCTCAATTCCGTGCAGGACTCGCGGACCATGGTGCAGGGATCCATGAATACGGTCATTGCCGATACGGCTGCGCGTGCGCAACTTGCACCCACGGCACCCATCACCGCGCGATCCACGATTCCCGTTGCCAGGCCCATGCCAGTCGCAGTCGCTCCTATGCCCGCAGCACAGCCGAGCAGCCACCGTGGTCTATACATCTCGCTAGGTGCCCTCATCGTCTTAGTCGCGCTGCTCGCGGCGGGACTCTACATGCCGTCACGGAAGAAAACTTCCGCGGCCGGAGAACCCTCCTCCCAGCCTCCGGCACAAGTTGCCCAGCCTGTTACGCCCACGAGCGAGGCGCCGGTTGCCGCTGCCCCAGTCGAAACCACGCCTCCTGTCG